>CALBDR010000253.1 GCA_937927525.1 uncultured Candidatus Melainabacteria bacterium | reverse complement strand
GTAGAGAATCCGTCAACGTTGTTTACAATATCTAAGTTAGCTGTATTAGCACCTGTTGTAAACTTAAGAGCAACGGAAGTGTCGGAATCCGAATTGGTGTGGTTGTTAGAATAAGCGTCTGCAGAATCACATACAGAGATCTGAAGGCTGTTACCTAGAGAACCTGGATACTTGGCAATGTAAAGAAGATCGGAATCGCCAAAAGAAAGCGAATCGTAGTGATCATCGTTTCTTACAAGGGTGTTGGCTACTACACCAACATTAGCTGTAGCGTTAAATGCAGTATCATCAACTGCTCTTGAAACATAAAGCTGATTGCCGTAAGCTAAGAAAGAAGCGGCTGTGAAAAATGTTTCAAAGTTATTATCTGTTGGCTCTCCGTATTTGTTAACAAGATCTCTCTCGCTACTTACCAAGCCAATTTTTTCTACTGGTCCCCATGAAAAAACACCAGCAATAGCACCCTCTGTGGTTGCTACGGCAGGGACTACAGTAGTAAGGTCAAACTCCCTGACCTGAACTCCTGGACTGACTAAAAATGCCATAGTATTCTCCTTAAGATTAAGAAACTGCACTCGACATATTTATGAATTGTGAGTATTGGTTATAGTCGCCAACCATCGTCGTCAAAGTCCATACCATCATCGATCATTCCAAAGGGTAACATCATATCAATTTCTTGATGCTTTTCTTCATTAAGAACTTTAACGTAGTCTGTATCAGTTAAGTTCTTAAAGTAATCTTGTGTTGTCATCCAACCAAACATAACAAGTGTCATCACAAGGTCGTCTGTTTTTCCTTTGTCTGCTGCAAAGGAATTACCATTAGAGATAAAGGTTGAAAGCTCGTTTATCACTTCAAAATCATTAGCTAGAAGCTTTCCGCTCTCCAATAGAGTCTTGAGGTTGGAGCAACCAATCTTCTTCGTCTTAAGGGTTGTTCTCAATCCATTGACCATATGCACACCACCAAAACCAGAACTGATTGATACACCAGATCTACCTTTAAAGGTAGTGGAAATCATATTCTCATATTCAAGATCTTGTTGAAGAATATCTGCTACTTGTTGACCAACATCGTTAATCTCAACCATAGCAAACGCTTCATTGTATTTCTTACCAAGTTCATAAATTATTGTTGGGAAGTATTGTACTGTTACATCATTAGCTTTAAATCGTGCGACTAGATTATAAGGAACCTCCGTTACATCTATAACAGAAATGGCAGAGTTATCTCTATTTACTCCTCTAGCCACATCACAAGTCATTACATAAATTCTATTAGGTTCAGGATCTTTATATACAGCAGTCCTATCATTCATAGTAGTAGGTCTGTCTGGATACATTTGTCTAAGGAATGAAGGATCAATAAGTGTTAGTTGAGATCCTAAGAACTCACATTCAAATTCAACTCGCCACTGTTCTTCTGAAGTGTTAGCGATGGTTTGTTCTTTAAACTTTTGATCTCTTCCAGGAACATCCCACCAGTTTACTTCAACTCTCTTATAGGAGTTCTTACCTCTTTCCGAATCAGACCATATTCGATAGAACATGTCCAAACCATTAGGAGTAGATGTGATAAGAACTTTAGATGTCTTACCGGATGAGATAGTAGGATATACAGAAGAAAAGAACTCTTCCTGAATGTTTGGAGATACGAATGCAAACTCATCCAGATACACTAAGTTAAACGATCCACCACGAACAGCAGATGATGATGTAGCAGAAGCAAGAATCTTAGATCCATTTTCTAATTCTATGTTACCCTTGTTCCACTCTAATACACCTTGCTGTAACCATTTGGGTAAGTGTTCATAAGCAAGTTGAATTCTTCCCAGAATCTCTCTTGACTGTTGCATTTTGTTAGCAAGGATAGCTACATTGTAGCTCTCATTAAACAAAACATACCAAAGGAGCAGTGCAGCAATAGTAGTAGTCTTGCCTGACTGACGAGGCATCTTACAAATTACAAATCTTTCCTTTGAAGCAAGCTCTACTATGTTTTCTTGAAAGTTGTAAGGTTTAAATGGAATCAAACCCTTATCTACGTTCACAATCTT
>CALBDR010000252.1 GCA_937927525.1 uncultured Candidatus Melainabacteria bacterium | reverse complement strand
TACCACTGCAGAAGTTCCAAAAGGCGACTGCACAAGAAGTATACAGGGATTCAAGAAATGCCATTTAATGTCAAGGAAATGGTTGGTACGCTGTCAAGACAGGGTGTATCAAGATCTAGCGATTACCGAGTCAACATTCAGTTACCTGGTGTTGCAAGTCGTACGTTTAATGCCGGCATCCAAGACTTAACATTAAGAGCAGAAGCTGTAGAACTTCCTGGTCGTTCTATTCAAGCAATGACATACAGAGACTATGGTGCACCAAGAGAGATTGGTTATGCATCATTGTATCAAAACCTATCGGTAACATTTTTGTGTAGTAGAGACTTAAGAGAAAGAGCTCTGTTTACTAACTGGCAGGATGCTATCATTGGTGACCATAGAAAAGTAAACTTTGCTGATGCTCGATCGTTTAACACTGGATACTATGATGAGTACACAGCTGATATGGAAATACTCAAATACGATGATCGTGGTGAGAAGATGTTTACCGTCAAAGTGATTGAAGCGTATCCAAGAACAGTTAATGCGATGCCATTGTCGTATGCATCAGATGAGCTGATGAGAGTCACAGTCCAGTTTCAGTACAGATACTTCCAAGAGTTCATTAACAATGCTGACATTCCAGCATTCACTGCTAGACCTACACAAGCTAGAAATACATTTGATCTCAATGATCTTATCAATATTGCATCTAATCCTAAGAGATTTGTCACAGACAAGTTGAGAGGTGTTGCAAGAAGAACTGTAAATAACAACATACCCAATCCTGTATTGAGAAGTGTAATCAACAACAAGATAAAGAACATTATTAGATTCTGAGGAGTAAATTATGGCTATACCATTGGTAGTGACCCCTGAATTTGTCACTGAAATTCCATCAACTAAACAACAGATCAAATTCCGTCCATTCCTTGTCAAAGAAGAAAAGATTCTTTTCATGGCAATGGAAGGTGGTGATCCATTAGAGATTAACAATGCAGTAAAAAAAGTATTAAGTAGCTGTATTATTTCTGATGATGTGGTAATCGAAAAGCTAGCTACATTTGATATTGAGTATTTGTTCTTACAGCTTCGTGGAAAGTCTGTCGGTGAAGTAATTGAACTTAATCTCAAACATCCTAATAACAGCGAGTGTCAACACGTTACCGAACATGCTGTAAGTATTGATAGTATCAAAGTTCATTTCCCTGAAAAAGTAACTGATAAAATAATGATTAGTGATAGTATTGGTTTGAAGATGAACTACCCTTCACTTGAAAGTACCAACATAGTCAGCAACAATAATGACTTGGATACGATCATTAATCTTATAGCAAATCATGTACAGTTTGTATTTGATCAAGATAATGTATATGAAGAGTTTACTCATCAAGAAGTAAAAGATTTTATTGAATCTATGAATTCAACACAGTTTAAAAACTTAACAGAGTTCTTTACTGATAGTCCAGAACTAAGACATGAGATCTCATGGACATGTCCTGAGTGTGGTAAACAAGAGAGTCTAATGCTGAGAGGACTTCAAAGTTTTTTTTCCTAGCGCTCGGTTATGATAATCTAGTAAATCACTATAAAGTAAACTTTGCATTGATGCAGCATCACAAGTACTCTCTAACCGAGCTAGATAACATGATCTCATTTGAGCGGCAGATCTACATAAATATGTTATTGCAGTTCTTAGAAGAAGAAAAACAGAGATTAGAGCAAAGAAATGGCTAGTTTAGCTGATGTAACACAAGCAATATTGGAAAGAAATCAAGAAAACCCTCTTTTGGCCGAGAGTGCCAAAGATCAATTTTGTGCGCTACTTCAAATCCGTGAAATCCTTCAACAGATAGAAATAAAATTTTCTTTATTTTATGCTGATTATACTGAACAGATCACAGCGAGTCTTGAAGCCCAAGCTGAAGCAGCCACGCAGGTAGAGGATACAGCTGGACAAGTAGGTCAGGCAGAAGATAAGGATACTGAAAATAAGATTGGTATTCCTTTACTTGGTTTAATTACTTCTGTTGCTGCTCTTTCAAAGTTTTTTGGTATCGATGAAGTTGTAAGATTTCCAGCCACAGTTGCTCTACTTGAAGATAAGTTCAAAGCATTCTCAAAGTCATTTAATGGAATAGGCAACTTCTTTTCAAGAATTGGAACAGCAATAGATGATATCTTAAAAAAAGCTGGAACAGGTCAAATTCTTAAAGGAGATACATTTAAGATCTTTGGTAGGTTTACAGCAACATTCCGAAGTATCATCGAAGCGCTCAAGTCTCCAATAGAAACTATGAAGAATATAGGAAGTGGAATTAAATCATTCCTT
>CALBDR010000251.1 GCA_937927525.1 uncultured Candidatus Melainabacteria bacterium | reverse complement strand
TCTTAGTCTAGCTTCAATTTCAATAAGTAATTTGTCAGCAATAGTAAGCTCTGTTTTAGAAAGCTTAGCTCTAAGCTCTTTAAAGAAGTCAAAAAGTTTTTCGATAGAAAGATCACAAAGGTCTTTTATATTCTTACCTTTAACTTTTACCGCTCTAGCCTCAGGTCTTAGTCTAGAACCTTCGCATGCAGGGCATGGTATTTCAATCATAAAATTCTCTATGTCCGATTTCCATGACTCTGAGTTACTGTCTTTGTAGCGTCTTTCAAGCTGTGGGATTACGCCTTCATAGTATGTTTGGTAGTCAGCGTAACCTAAGCTGGGGTATTTACTCGTGTCTATAGTTACATACTCATCATCTAAGCCATAGAGAATTATTTTTTGGACTTTTACAGGTAATTCTGAAAATGGCTTAGTCATTGAAAAATTTAATAGCTTGGAAAGTGCTTCTAGTAAAGCTACATAGTAAACATTATTAGTTTTAGCCCATGGAGCTATAGCTCCTTTTCTTAAACTGAGATCTGGATTTGGAACTATAAGTTCTGGAGCAAAACTCCTCTCTACACCTATGCCAGAGCACTCAGGGCAAGCACCTAGTGGAGTATTGAAACTGAATAGTTTAGGATCAAGCTCAGGCATAGATCCGTGCCCATTAGGGCATGAGTAAAGTTCTGAGAAATGATGATCTTTCGAGTTCTCTTTATCGATGATTTCTTGGATAATAACTCGACCTTCACCTTTGTTTAAAGCAAGGCTAGTACTATCTGCAATTCTGCTTCTTGCACTTTCTTTAACCACGACTCTATCTAGAACTAAATCAATAGTATGTTTTTTGGTTTTTGCTAGTTTGATCGGCTCATCTAATGTGTAAAGTGTGCCGTTAACTCGAACTCTCATGAAACCGTCGGATTTTAAGCTAGAAAAGGTATTTTGGTGCTCTCCTTTTTTATCCTGAACTACAGGTGCAAGAATGATTAACTTCGTAGCTTCTGGAAAATCCATGATTTTATCAACGATTTGATCTATAGTCTGAGCTTCAATTCTAGTCCCACAGACATAGCAGAATGGCTCACCGATTCTAGCAAATAATAATCTGAAGTAATCGTATATTTCAGTAACTGTTCCTACAGTGGATCTAGGATTATGTGAAGTTGATTTTTGATCTATGGCTATGGCTGGGCTCAAGCCTTTAATTTCTTCGACGTCAGGCTTGTCTAACTGTCCTAAAAATTGCCTTGCATAGCTAGAAAGACTCTCAATGTATCTTCTTTGTCCCTCAGCGAATACCGTATCGAAAGCGAGGCTACTTTTACCCGAACCACTAACACCTGTAATTACAACTAATTTATTTTTCGGTATAGAGACATTAATATTCTTTAGGTTATGTTGTCTAGCCCCGATAACCTCGATATTTTCTGTTTTAAGCTCGTTTTCTTGCGTTAGAATCGCCATATTTTCCTTCAAAATCATAGCAGTCTTTGCTTTTTCTAGTCCATTCAAGTTATAAACTCCAGAAATATGGGAATTACATTAATAGATAGATTAGATGAGGGCAATCATGACTCTAAGACAAAGTTTAAAAACTCAGAAACTTCTTTTGAAAGCATTTGAGAAAGCTACTAAAGCTAGAAAAGCAAAATCTAAAAAATAAAGACTAAACTTTTTTCATTACCAGTCTTTAAACGAAGTCACTAGTATCAAATTCTGGTGTTTCTTCAGGTAAAGTATTACTTCCAATACCCATCATATCCATGTTTGAAGATCCAGCTGGAACTATAGGCCATACATTCATATCATAAGCCATAGGACAGTCAATAACAGTAGTTTCTGGATCAGATAAGGCTTCATTTATGCAGTCTTGAAGTTCTTCACGGGTTTCTGGTATATAGCCTTTTAGACCATAGGCTTCAGCCACTTTCGAGAAGTTAGGACTACCGTGTTTCAAGTCTACATGTGAGTAATTGGCATCGTAGAAAAGTTCTTGCCATTGTCTAACCATACCTAAATTATTATTATTGAAGATACAGTTCACAACTTTTAAGTTATAGGCTTTAGTAGTTCCTAGTTCCTGGATATTCATTTGAAAACTACCGTCACCTGTAATATTAACTACTGTTTCATCAGACCTATCGTATTCTGTACCTCTAGAATCTTCTAAAGCAGCAGATGCACCGATAGCTGCAGGAAGACCAAAGCCCATAGTACCAGCACCACCACTGGTTAACCATTGACGTGGATGATCTATGTGAGAGTGCTGAGCTGCCCACATTTGGTGTTGACCCACATCTGTAGAATAAATGGCTTTATCACCTAGTTTCTCTGCGAATTGTTTAAATACATACTGAGGGCTGATGTATTTAGTAGAAATAGGATCGTGATCTAGAGGGTACTGGGATTTCCATTCATTGATTTTCTTTAACCACTCTTCACTATTTACTTTACGATTATTAATTTCTTCAATAATGTCTTTAGTAACGCTATAAGCATCACCTACTATAGGAACATCAGTATCAGGGTTTATATCTCGATTTTTACCGATTTCTGCTGGATCAATATCTGCGTGAATAATATCAGCATCTGGAGCAAATTGTTCAATTTTCCCTGTTACTCTGTCATCAAATCTGACACCAATAGATATTAAAAGGTCACAGTTATAAACTGCATAGTTAGCATAAGCTGTACCGTGCATGCCCAGCATGCCCATGAATAATGGATGTTCATGAGGAATTATTCCTTTACCCATTAAAGTGGATGTAACTGGGATCATACAAGTTTCAGCAAGTTCTTGGATAAGCTTAGAAGCTCCTGCTTTAATAACTCCACCGCCTACGTATAGAACCGGTCTTCTTGCTTGAAGTATTTTCTTAGCTGCAAGTGAAATTTGCTTAGGGTTTCCCTTGATTTTGGGTTTGTAGCCCTTTATATTTGGACGGAAATTCTCGGTAGAATTCTCCTCAGTGACTTCATAAGAACCATTTAAAACATCTTTAGGCATATCGACTAAAGTAGGACCTGGTCTTCCAGATGTCGAAATATAGAAAGCGTTAGCTACTGATTTCGCTAAATCTTCTGGCTTTTTAACTAAATAACTGTGTTTAACTATAGGGTAAGTGATTCCGGATATATCAGCTTCCTGGAAAAAATCACTACCAATTCCAGCTGTAGGTACCTGACCAGTTAAGCATACAATTGGAGTCGAATCCATGTAAGCATTAGCAATACCAGATACTAAGTTCGTACTTCCAGGACCACTAGTCGCTAAGACAACTCCAGCTTTTCCACTAGTCCAAGCGTAACCCTCTGCAGCGTGACAGCCTCCTTGTTCGTGACGAACAAGGATATGCAATAACTCATCTTCACTATAAAGTTCATTATAAAGACCTAATAGAACTCCACCTGGATAGCCAAAAAATCTTTTAACTCCTTGTCTTTTTAGTTCTTTTAAAAGAGCTTTAGCTCCTGTAGTAATTTCATTCTGATCTTTCATAATGTGCGCAAAAGCTTTACTTATCTTTCTATGGTTAAGGTTTGATAAATAGAAAGCTTGATAGTTCCATATTTTAACGTGAACATCAGTCAAGTGTCACCTTTTTCAGTATTTACGCACATTTTCATGCCTCTTTTAACAAATCTTTAACTTTCCTATCAAAAAAATGTAAAGCTAATCTTTGTATAGTCGTAGAGGAATATAATGGGGAATCCATCGGTTACTACAGCGAATAAGGTGAATCAGCCTCAGAAAGTTCAGGGTATTGACCCTAAGAATGTAATTATTGATGTTGAAGCGAAGCCAGTAATTAATGATCCTGGTCAAAGCAAGGATTCTACTCAAGTTGTTTCTAGGAAAGCGGGTGAAAAACTTGCATCCGTTGATGATAACTTGAAAAGTGGTAAATGGCAGATGATAAAAAGCTCTGACCAATTAGAGCAACAGAATTTAGCGGGTGAGGAGCTTGCTATAGCACCAGTTATAGATGCAAATGGGCAAATTGTTAATCTTGAAAATCCAACTGGTATGCCCGATGCTGTTATTGAGTCTATTGAAAAGGCTGAAGATGCTTTACTTACCCCTAACGACGGTAATATTAAATTAGATGAAGAAGCCACTGGCTTTTGGGGAGGATTAGCTAAGAATATTAGCAATGCTGGAAAAGGCTTGTTCTCAATGATTGGTGGTTTTGCAGGTGACGCTATTCCTGCAGCTAAACAGCTTGTTGAAAAAACACCTACTAAGAAAAGTAATAAATTGGCTACCCATTTAGGTTTAGCTGGAGCTGGATTGGTTGGGTTGTCTTCACTCGATCACTTAGTGAAGGCTGGTAAATCTTTCTTTGGTAGAAAAGATAATCAAGTTCCAGGTTTATATTATTTAATGGAATCTTTAGCCCAAGGTGGCTTTACTGCAAATGTTTTTAAAAGTGCAATGGAAGGTAAACTCAATATCAAAAACACTTTATACCAAGTTGCTGGTTTATTAGGACTGAAAGTCGGTGAGAACATAATAGATGGGACCGCACCTAAGATATTAGATCCTTTTGGTGGCAATATTGTCAAAGAAGCGGCTGAGGGTATTAAATACTTTGGTAGTCCAAGTCAAGACTCTGGCGGCGGGGGGCAAGCAGCTCCAGCTGCTGCATAGTAATTTGATTTTAAAGAGTTTAGTGATTATTTAAGTAACTTAGAAATACTTTCGTTTATAAGTTGTGGAGAAGCTTTTCCTGCTGTCATTTTCATAACTTGCCCTACGAAGAAACCTTTGATTTTCTGGTTTCCAGAACGGAATTGCTCGACTTGATTAGGGTTTGCATCGATAACTTCCTGGACTATCGCTTCAATTTGAGCTGGGTCTGTGATTTGTGCCAAGTCATCTCTCTCAACAATCGCTTTAGCAGAGCCACCTTTTTCAAGAAGTTCTTCAATAATAGAGTTTTTCGCAATGTTATCAGAGATAGTACCTTCTTCTATAAGTTTGATCATCTCAGCAAAGTTGTCAGCGCTTAGTTTAGTTTCTTTAATACTAATCTCTTTAGTGTTTAAGTAAGCTGAAATAGAACCTGTTATCCAGTTTGCAAGCTTGGTAGAGTTAGCACCTTCCGCTACAGCTTTTTCGAAAATTTCTGCTAAGCCTTTATCGTCTGCAATGATTCCTGCTGCTTCTTCTGGAATCACAAATTCAGAAACATAACGGTTTCTTTTCTGGCTAGGTAGCTCAGGTTGATTGTCTCTTAACTCATTGATAAGTGATTCATCAATAGCAAGTGGAACTAAATCTGGTTCTGGGAAATATCTATAATCATGAGAATCTTCTTTACTCCTCATAGAGAATGTTTTACCTGAATTTTCTTCAAAAAGTCTAGTCTCTTGGACTACTTTCTCACCAGCATCTAGAAGTTTAGATTGGCGCTTGTATTCATATTCAATAGCTCTAGAGATAGATCTAAAGCTGTTAACGTTTTTAATTTCAGCTCTAGTACCAAAAGGCTCACCTTCTAAATTCAAACTGATATTAATGTCGCACCTTAAAGAGCCTTCTTGCATGTTTCCATCACAAACTCCGATAGCCATAAGGATTTTACGTAATTCTTTTACATAAGCTACAGCTTCTTCAGCGGAGCTCATATCTGGCTTAGAAACGATTTCGATAAGTGGAGTTCCAGCTCTATTCAAGTCAACTAAACTATAATCAGATCCGTGCAATCTATCTGCTGAATCTTCAGATGCGTGAATTAATTTTCCAGCATCTTCCTCCATGTGGATTCTTTCTAATTTAACAACTTTATCGTTAAAAATAGTTAATTTACCACCAGTACAGATAGGCTTATCAAACTGGCTGATTTGGTAACCTTTGGGAAGATCTGGATAAAAATACTGCTTACGATCAAACTTGCAGTTTGGGTCTATCTCACATTCTAGAGCTAAACCAGCTTTAATAGCAAACTCTACAGCTTTTTCGTTAAGTACTGGAAGAACACCTGGGTATCCCATACAAACTGGACAAGTATTTTCATTAGGTTTAGCACCAAATTTAGTAGAACATTTACAGAACAACTTAGTTTCTGTTTTTAATTGAGCGTGGACTTCAAGTCCGATAACTGTTTTATATTTAGTTTTAGTAGCCATAGTCTAATAAGGATTTTAACATTAATAGGGCTTGAGTACTTAGCCAA
>CALBDR010000250.1 GCA_937927525.1 uncultured Candidatus Melainabacteria bacterium | reverse complement strand
TAAGACCAGCTCTGACACTCTAAAAGAATTAGGCATTGACCATTTTTATGGCGCAGATTTGGCTTGGTCACTATATAACAATACTTCTTTAATTCAAAATGATGATAACTATGGTATTGATTCAAATATCAAATCTAAAATAGATGCACACTTCGCTAGCCTAAAAGAAAAAACTACTGTACTTTCTCTTAAGAGTGAAAAGAATTATTACAGTGATGAGTACTTAGAAAAGTTTCTTACTAAAGTAATAGAAGACTGTATTCAGGATATAAGTAAACCTATTATTATTCTTGAAATGCAAGATTCAGATACTAGAATTCACGCTAAAGCGCTTGAACTCATAAAAAAACACCGCATGGCTAATAATATCGCAGCCAATATCCAAGACATTTACATTAAAGCTAATGAATTCAATTCAAATGAATTACTTTACTGTCTTAGTAAGTATGGTTCTGAAATGACTTCTATGCGCCTTCATGCGCTTATCATAGGGCATATAGCAGGGCTTAAGAGCACAGCTATAGCTGTGGATCAGAAGATCAATGATTTTATTCATCAGATTGATATTTATAATCTAGAGACGCTTAAAGACCGTGCTGAAAAGCATTATGATAAGGTTTTGTTTTTGAATTTTTAGCTTTACCTAAAATTCTTCTTCTTAACTTTGTAAACGAATAGAAGTATCTCAGCTACAGCTTTATAGAGCTCTGGAGGAACTTGTTGATTTATCCTAACTAGCCTAAAAAGTGCACGAGAAAGGGGGATATTCGTAATAATAGGAACATTATATGCTTCAGCAATCTCTATAATCTGCTGTGCAATTATATCTGCACCTTTAGCTAAAATCTTGGGAGCTTCATCGAAGTTCTCATCATATTTAACTGCAAGAGCGACGTGATCCGGATTTTTAACGACAAAGTCAGCTTCAGGAACTTGGGCAAGACCGCTTCCACCACCACCTTGTGAAATTTCTCTTTGTCTCTGACGACGTTTTGATTTAATCAGTGGGTCACCTTCAGTGCTCTTATATTCATCCTTCATCTCTTTAAAACTCATACGCTGGTCTTTCATAAATTTCCAACGCTGAAACAAGAAATCCATAATCGAAATGGCTAAAAGTAGTAAAGTACTCTTCCAGAAAAACTCCCAGAGTACACCTGCAATCGCAACGAAACCAGCAAGTTTATTTGAAGCATCAATATTACCTAAAATTTTAGGTAAATGACTCTGAATAACCATAAGAGCGATTAAAGCTACCGCAATAACTTTCAGCAAGCCTTTTCCTAATTCAAAAAGTGACTTAACATTAAACATGTTTTTCAGTCCTTTCATCGGGTCAAGCTTATCTAGCTTAAATTTCATCGGTTCTGTAGTAAATAATGGACCACCTAACTGAATCAACTCGATAATAACCGCGACAGAGGCAAGAAAAATCATAGTAGGTACGATAATCTGAACTATAGCCATCCAAGCATGAAAAAAGATAAATTTACCACTCAATTTAGCAAAATTAGGGATATTTCCCCACATAATCTTACATAATTCAGTTAGCACCTTATAAACATTAGTCCCGAAGGCGAATAAAATTACAAACCCAACAATTTGTACAGCGAGCTGAGTCAAATCTTTACTTTTAAAGACCTGTCCCTTCTTTCTAGCTTCTCTTAGTTTGTGCGAAGTTGCCTCAAACTGCTTATCTTCATTATCTTCATCGCCTGACATAGGCTATCTCCACCAAGAATACTAGTATCCCTACATACCATATACCACAAAATTGACTAGGGTATACGTTCCTCTTAAATTTCGAGCAGTGATCAGGAAGTTTAAACTTCTAAAGCTTCTTTAGCTGCCCCTGTAACGAAGGCTTTCATCTCTGGGTCTCCCCATCTAACTTCTTTGCAAACTTTTTCTTCTTTAGCTACTCTTGCAACAGCTTCAGCTACCACTTTAGCAACATTAGGGTTAAATGCATCGGGGATAATATAATCTGGATTTAACTCGGAATCAGTTACACAGTCAGCAATTGCTTGAGCAGCTGCGACTTTCATATTCTCAGTAACGGTATATGCATTAGAGTCAAGTAAACCTCTAAATACACCAGGGAAACCCAATACGTTATTAATCTGGTTAGGAAAATCAGATCTACCAGTAGCGATAATCTTACAGTACTTTTTAGCCATAATTGGATCTACTTCTGGGACAGGGTTAGACATCGCAAAGACGATAGGATCTTTCGCCATAGTTTTCAATTCATCTTCACCTATTAAGTTAGGACCAGAGAGTCCAACAAACATATCAGCACCTTCAAGGATTTGGCTTAAGCTTCCCTTTTCTAAATTAGGATTCGTATATTCAGCGTAAGACTCTTTAATAGAGTTCATGTTAGCGCTTCTACCTTTGAATATCGCTCCAGCACGGTCACAACCGATGATATTCTTCACTCCAATATCAAGCATCATCTTCGTGCAGGCTACTCCAGCAGCACCAACACCAGAGAAAACAACTTTAAGATCTTCAGCCTTTTTACCAGTAATCTTCAGTGCATTAATTAAAGCAGCCGTAGTCACGATCGCAGTACCATGCTGATCATCATGGAAAACTGGGATATCAATTGCTTTTTGTAACTTTTCTTCGATTTCAAAACATCTAGGAGCAGATATATCTTCTAAATTAATCCCACCAAAACCAGGTGCAATCATTCTAATACACTCAACAATCTCGTCTACAGACTTATTCTGAGCATCTAGAGCGATCGGGTAAGCATCTACATTAGCAAGTTGCTTGAAGAGCATTGCTTTTCCTTCCATTACTGGCATAGATGCCTGTGGACCGATATTCCCTAAACCTAAAACAGCTGAACCATCAGTAACAACAGCTACAGAATTCTTTTTAATAGTTAAATATTTATCTAAATTAGGCTTATCTGCGATCGCTGTACAGACCTTAGCAACTCCTGGAGTGTAAACCACAGCTAACTCATCCATATTTCTCACTGGAGTTGAGTCTATAGCGATTTTACCGCCTTGGTGTGCTTTAAAAATCCTCTTATCTTGTTCTGATAATTCCATAACTATTAGATTTTAGCATTTATGAGAAATATCATTGATAAAAAAGCTTAAACTGCAGCAAGCTTTCTTTTATCTATCAAAACCTGATACTCACGCACCAGCTCACCTAAAATATTATCCCAAGACCTTCTCTGCGCTTCTGCATGAGCATTTTTGCCAAGCTCAGCTCTTAGTTCAGGCTTCTCAATTAAATTAATAAGTCCAGCAATAAAACTAGCTGGATTAAATTCATCTAAGTGATCAACTTTCTGATTAGCAAGAAAGCCAGAGTGACCATTTTCGACTAAATCTCTAACCCCTGGTGAATCATAACCAACTACAGGTAAAGCAGATGCCATAGATTCTAATACAACTTGTCCGAAGGTTTCGGTTACACTAGGGAATGCAAAAATATCAGCCGCAGCGTAAAGATAAGCAAACTTTTCTCCAGTCTGTAAACCTGTAAAAGCATAGTCAGAACTATCAGCAAGCATAGCTTCTAAATCAGCGCGGGAAGGACCATCACCTACTATCATTAACTGAAGTTTATTAGGGTACTTTTTCTGCAAAACTTTAAATGAATCGATTACTTTATCGATAGACTTCTCTTCTGCTAGGCGCCCAGCATACATCAAAGTAAGTTTTTCTGCATCCAAGCCAAACTCTTTTAAAAGCTCTTTGTTACGCTTTTCAGGAGTATACATAGTATGGTCAACACCACGCCCAAAGACACCGACATTCTCAATACCAATATCTTCTAACTGCTTCTGTGAGCTTGGGCTAGGAGCTAAAACTCTTTCGGATTTACTGTAAATAGTTTTAGTAAGCAGGTTTACCACATTTTCAGCGTAAGGAACCTGATAACGCGGTGCATAAGCAGCAATATCAGTGTGGAAAGTAGCTAAACTAGGCAAGTTCATTTTCTCCATGTAATAGTGCCCGATGGCACCTAAAGTTACTGGAGTTACTAAATGAATAATATCTGGCTTAAATTTTTCTAAAGCCTCTCCTACCACAGTGTTAGCACTAGGAATTAAAGTCATAAGTAAAATCGCAGGGAATTGCATAATGTCGTTACCGACGAACTTAGAGAAGAACTCATCTTCAGGCTTCACCAAGTGAAGCTCTTTATAAAGTCCAAAAGGCACTCCAGGAACACGAACCACTTCTGTATTAGAATATACAGTATCACCTTCACCTAAAGTTACAAGTAAAGCTTCGTGTCCATTTGCCTCTAAGAATTTAATTATTTTCTCAACTGTTCTTACAACTCCATTTACCTGTGGTAAAAACGTTTCTGATAAAATTGCTACTTTCAATTACCTATCCTTTATTCTATCTTTGAGCTTCGTAATATTTTTAGCAAGTTCTATCAGAGCCTGAATTTTAGTCGACAAACCGATCATATTATCAGCAAAGCGTAAAATACCTGATCTCGCTTTTAATATTAAGTACTTATCAAAAACCGTAAAAACTAAAATCCCAAGCCATGGTAAAACTATTTTAAGAGTCTCAGATTTCTCTTTAAACACTAAATCATCTTTAAGCTCAGCACACTTCTTCTCTAAATCATGCATTACACAAGAAATCGTCTTTGATAAAAAAGCGAGCACAAGCATTAAAAGAGATAAAGCTATGCAAACGATTATTAATAGTATTTTTGCGATTATTAGAAGCATACTTTAAAGAAATTAGCCAAAGCTTAAAAGAGTTGTTCCTAAATGTTTAATAACAACTCTTAATCTTCTTTAAGATTAACATAGTCTACTGGAACTTCAGTAGGTGTCGAACGTCCGAATACCATTACGTTAACTTTAATAGTCATCTTCTCTTCATTAATCTCAGTAACTTCACCTTCAAGACCTTCAAATGGACCTGCAAGGATACCAACAAAATCACCAATATTAAAGTTGATTTCTTTCTTCGTAGCGATCCTAGAATCACCTAGAATAGTGTTCTTACGTAAGATTTTTCTAACTTCAGCTTCACTGATAGTAGGAGGATCTTTCCTGTCACCACCGACAAAACCTAAAACACCAGGTGCTTCTCTTACAGTCTTCCAAGTATCATCATCAAGAAGCATATCCACAAGTACGTAACCTGGATATTCTTTTTCTTGTTTTTCAACCCTTTTGCCACTTTTCACTTTCACGACAGGCCTTTCTGGAACTGCAACAGAGAAGATTCTATCCCAAACTTCCATGGTTTCAATACGTTTTTCGATGTATCCTTTAACCTTTTTCTCGTGTCCACTAGCAGTTTGTATTACATACCAGCCTCTTTTACCACTTTTCTTTCTAGTAGTCATTATTTAGCTATAGCTCCTTTAAATAAAGAAAATAAATTATCGAAACCGATATCAAAAGCATATACCATCACTGAAATTATGGCTACGATGATAATTACATTAATAAATTCATTAGTTACCTGTTCTCTAGTCGGCCAAGTAATCTTTTTAAACTCATAGCCAACACCTTGAACGTATTCAGGTAAAGGTTCTTTAACCGCTATACCTATCTCTGGTGCATCTTCTTCAGCTAACCAAGAGAGTATAGAGTTCTCTTTATCATCAGTGTTTTTCTTAGTATCTTCGACTTTTTGCATACAAAATCCAACCCCACTTAAGGAGCTTCGACTTATCTTAGCAAAATATACCCATATAAGTAAATGGTGATTTAGTAGGTTGATTGGGGGAGGAGGAACTTCGTAAAAGCGAAGATTTAATTCTTGCGACCATGAATATGAAAACATTATTTCATATGAGAAAAAAATTTCCAGCAAATTTCACCGACTTGGTGAGGTTTTATATGAATCATTTAAAGCAAGTGCAGGAGTAATTATATTAATCTTGCGTATAATTGTAATTACTCAGCCCAATCAAAGATTAAGTAAAAACCAAGGAATTATTCAGTAGATTTTTGAAAGATTGCAATAGTTTAAGTCCATGTTTTTTAGCAGTTTCAACAACAGAAAGAATAATCGAATGTCTTTGTGCAGAATGGGCGTGTCGCAAAATACTTAATCAATTTTTAGCAAAAAGTAACTAAAGATTTGTCACTGAGATGCTTTAATAGAAATATGTACAGAGAAGACAATCATCAATTAGATTTTCATTCAAATT
>CALBDR010000249.1 GCA_937927525.1 uncultured Candidatus Melainabacteria bacterium | reverse complement strand
AGTAGTGACTCTTCCTTAGTTAGTTTTGATTGATTACATAGAAAAAGCCCACTTTTTATAAGTAAGAAAGTGGGCTTTTTGGCTTATATTTGCTTATTTTTTTAACAGAATCTTTTTGATCTTGAATACATTATTTTTTCAATTTGTTCTATTCCTCTAAATGCTTCAAGTGTTTCATCATCTGCTTGTTCTATATCATTATTTAATAATTCAAGCTTAAGACGATCGGCTCTTCTTAAAGATTCTGATTCACACACCTCGTTATCATAATCACAGTTTGTGTAATTCATTAGCGTCCCTCCAGATTATTTAGTTTTTTATACTTGAATAAATTTGACTTTTATTCACACACCAACATTTATATAACTTATTAAAGTTAAGTTCTCTTTATCAAAATAAAATTATTTTATATAAGTTAATTTTTATTGAGAACGATTTGCGATTTCTTTCCTAAGTCTCTTGATTTGCAATAATAATAGATGGAATAAAATTTTAGTAATTACTAAAGATTAATAAGGAGACACTGAAATATGCCACACACTTTACCTGAACTGCCATGGGAAAAAAATGCACTTGAGCCTAACTATCAAGCTAGCACTTTAGAATTTCACTATGGAAAACACCATAACGCTTATGTAACTAAATTAAATGCTGCTCTTGAAGGAACAGGTTTTGAAAATACAGGGATTGAAGATTTATTAACTGGTCTTAAGACTAAAGATTTTCCAGCTGATAAAAGACAAGCTGTTATTAATAATGGCGGTGGTCATTATAATCATACACTTTTCTGGAATATTTTAGGACCTAATGCCCCTGAAGCTCCTACTGGTGAATTAGCTGAGCAAATTAATAAAGATTTTGGTAGCTTTGAAGAATTTAAAGAGAAATTTTCTAATAGTGCTGCTACTTTGTTCGGTAGTGGTTGGACTTGGTTAACTGTAAACCCAGATGGTTCTTTAAATATTGAAAATACTGTAAACCAGGATAATTGTTTAATGGATTCTGATAAGAAACCAGTAATGGTTCTTGATGTTTGGGAACATGCTTATTATTTAGAAGTTCAGAACAGAAGACCTGATTTCATTGCTACATTCTGGAAAATGGTTAATTGGAATAAGGTTGCTGAATATTATACAGCTGCTAAATCTGCTAATAAGATCATTGATCTTGAAGCTGTAGCTGCTTAGTTTTAATTAAAATTAGTAATTAATATTTAAATAACGGAAAATTCTTGTATTAGGGTTTTCTGTTATTTTTTGATAAAAACCTTAGTATTTAAGGATATTTAAAGAATATTATTTTGATAACAAAATATTTCATTCTTTATACTTGTATATATCGGATATCTTATTTTGACATAACACCTATCAAAATAATATAATTTTTAAATGTAAATACTGTTCCAGTGAATTAAAATAATTAGTTCTTTGACATCTATTTAAGAAAATACGAGGGAAAATATGAAATTACTTAGAAAAACCTTAACATTAGCACTGCTTATAGCCTTTACCATACAGGGTTATATAGCTCCGATTGAAGTTGAAGCGGCATTTGTTCTGTTAGAGTGTATCTCAGGCGAATGTGACATTAATGTCTTCGGCCAGGATAATGATTTTACTAAGGTTTTTCCTGAAAGTAATCCTAGCGTTAGATTGAGAGTAAAACCTAGTCTTTTTAGGGCTCCTGAATCTACAGAAGATTCTTTTTCATATAGAGCTTATGAAATTAATGGTTTAGGCCAAAAAGAAGTAATTTCAAAAACATATGTAAAGTTCCCTAAGGCTAAGAAAAATTTAAAAGATTATCAATTAGATTTACCATTAGTGCCATTTACTGGTTCAAAAACTATTTACATTGAATGGTATTCATCAAATGACAAGCTTTTATTAACTAATAGTGTTGATTTAAGAGCTGAAGGTGTTTTTGCTAGTAACTTAGCTCAAAGTGTTAATCCTAATTATGATTCAGTTAAAGAAACAGTTATGGATTTCTTAGTGAATAACGTTAGATGGAATGCTAAAACTAGAGGTGATTCTAAAGTTATTTCTGTTATTCCTGATAATGATAATAAAGTTTTAGAAGTTAATATTCCAGTTTCTCGTCCTAATGTTAATAGAACTTCTATTAAACGTAAAAAATTAAGATATGGTTCTAATGGTGATGTTAATTATGATTCAGAAACCTTAAATACAAATCCTGGTATTGAGGATGATTTGATTTCAACCGATTCACAGATTATTGTTAGAGATGGGGATGTAATGGCTGTAACTTCAAGTGTTAATCCAGCAGTTCCTATTTTAGTTATTGGTTCTAATAGAAGATTAGGTATTAATGAAGACACTCCACTAGCGACTTTAGATATAGCTCCAGGTGATAATACCGAAGAATTACCGATTATGAGATTTAGACCAAGTCCTTTACCAAGTTCACTTACTGAAGGAGCTTTTGAATTTGATAATTCTGGTGATTTATATTTTACGTCAAATAATACTAGAAGAAACTTTGTATTTAACCCAGATGGTGATGATTCTGTCAAAAAATTACAAAGTTCTACTGATACTGCTAAATTCACTACATATACTGGTAACTTCAATACAGTTTTAAATTCTCAAGCAGAATTAACTAATTTAAATTTACCAGCTGCTAATGGTACTATCGCAAGATTAGAAGACTTAGTAGGTTTAACTCCTGGTACAGGAACAGTAGATACTGATGAGTTAGTTGATGGTAGTGTAACTAATCCTAAATTAGCTCCAGATGCAGTAACAACAGATAAAATTTTAGATGGAACAATCACAGCAAGTGATTTAGATTCATCAGTAATAAATTCTTTAGATGAAGCTTTAAGATTAAAAAGTAGCAGTGTTGGTGCTACTACTGAGGCAATAATATTTGAGGGCTTAACTTATAACGCTAAGTTTATCTTAAATGGTTCAAGTACAGCTGATGTAAACTTGACTCTTCCAGAAGGTGATGGTACTTTAGCAAGGTTATCGGATATTACATCTCCTGGACCAGGAACTATTGGTACAGCAGAACTTGCAGATGGAAGTGTAACGAATCCAAAGTTAGCTCCAGATGCAGTAACTACAGACAAGATTCTAGATGGTGAAGTAGGGACAGCAGACTTAGCAGATGATGCAGTAACTACAAGTAAGATTACCGATGGTCATGTAACAGTATTAAAGTTGGCTACAGATTCAGTTAACTCAGACAAGGTTATAGATGGTAGTTTAACTGGTGCTGATATTCAAGATGCTTCATTAACTGCTGCTGATTTAGCAACAGGTTCAGTAACAACAGATGAAATTTTGAATGGAACTATTTTAGGTATAGATGTTGCTCCTAATACGTTAACTGGAGCAAATATTTTTGATGGCAGTATTACAGACTTAGATTTAGCTTCTAATAGTGTTACTACTGACAAAATCACAGATGGTCACGTAACAGTATTAAAGTTAGCTACAGATTCAGTTAACTCAGATAAGGTAATTGATAATTCATTAACTGCTGCTGATTTAGCAACAGGTTCAGTAACATCTGATGAAATTTTAGATGGAACAATCACAGCTAGTGATTTAGATTCATCAGTTTTAAATTCTTTAGATGAAGCATTAAGGTTGAAGAGCATTAATGGGGGAGCTACAACTGAAGCTATCACATTTGATGGTTTAAATAATGCAGTATTTATTTCTAATGGTTCTGATGTTAATTTAACTCTTCCAGCTGGTGACGGTACACTTGCAAGACTTTCAGATATTACAGCTCCAGGACCTGGTACTATTGGTACTGCTCAGTTAGCAGATGGAAGTGTAACGAACCCTAAATTAGCTCCAGATGCAGTAACTACAGACAAGATTTTAGATGGTGAAGTCGAAACAGCAGATTTAGCTGATAATGCAGTAACTACGAGCAAGATTACAGATGGTCATGTAACAGTGTTAAAGTTAGCTTCAGATTCAGTTAATTCAGATAAAATTATTGATGGTTCAATCCAAATCGCAGATTTAGATCCAAGTGTATTAGCATCAGTA
>CALBDR010000248.1 GCA_937927525.1 uncultured Candidatus Melainabacteria bacterium | reverse complement strand
CATAACAAAGCGCTTGTAAAAGCCATGTTTAATAATGCCACGAGGATAGAAACTGGCTCGCACCAACATACTGTTGCAATGATGAAGCATTTCGAAGGTGGTTATAAACTGGCCTTGCAAAAAGCGGCCGGTGATCCTTTAGAGATGCCATCAACTAGTGGAGGACCCGGCACACAGCCAACTAGCTTTCAGCAATCATTTAGTTCTGGACAAGGCATCGGAGGATTTCTCGGTGGGCTACTTGGATCGGGAATTGGTAGCGGAGCAATATCTACAGGGAACATTGCTTCTGCTATCAGTGGCGCTCTTCCTCCAGCTCTTGCTGGTTTACCATCGGCTTCTACATTTTCTACAGGACTTGCAGAATCGATTCAAACCGGTGAAGGATTTACGCCGTTTACATCGGCTGTTGAATCGATTGCTTCAGCGGAAACGCCAGTAGGAAGACTATCTGCTATTGGAGACGTAGCCACTCAGTATGAAGCTGAGATCAAGGCTCTTTATCCTGATCTAGCAGGAATCGATTTTAAATCAGTAGTTCCAGCTATTGTAGGTATATCTAAGGAGGAAAGTCCTACACAGAGATTAATCTCAGCTTTAAAGCTAATAGAGCAGAATGATCCTGACAGAGCATTAAAAGTAGAAGATCTTGGTTTGCCTGATTTTATTGTAAGTGCCTTAGAATTAACCAAAGATTCGCCAGCTAGTGCAGCGTTGGACATCGACGAAGAAATATTGGCTCTGCAAAAGCCGGGATTTGAAGCAATAATCGAAAACACTATGAGTACCCTAGGACCCGAAGAAACTATTGATACCAGGTTAGCAAAGGGTCCGTCTATACTTACAGCAGCAGCTATTTTCTCCGACGATCCATCACTACAGCAAAAAGCCATAATGTCATTATATGCATCCTTGCCTGAGGATCAAAGACCTAAAATAGAAGGTCTGGAAGAATCGCTCCCAACGCTTCTATCGGGCTCCTTAGACGAAATATTAAAGTCTCCAGTCGTGTCTGGAATGATGGGCGGAGATGTTGGTAAGATTTTTACAGGTGAGGCCTCTGTAGTAGAACAGACATTGACTGATCTTGGTGCTTCTGCAATTTCTCAAGCAACTGGTATATCAGGTGATACATCCAAAACTCTTCTTGCTGGTGGCACGGAAGAAGAAATTAAAAAGATGAGAAGCGAGTTTGGAGGAATGGCACTGGACAAATACATCGAGACCAACCCCACTCTGAAATCAATTATTGAATGGTTCACTGAAAACCAAGACCTGATCACTCTGTTAGGAACAGCTGGAGCCTTTGCTGGATTGTCAGCTTTGCTTGGCGGTGGAATGTTTGGAGGACTTGCTGCAGGTGCTGGAGGAATGGTAGCTGCTAGAATGATTCTCGGCAAAGAGGGTTATGGTAACCTAATGAGTACAGTAGAAGCTGCTGCTGCTCCTGCTTTTGATCTTCTCAACGGCATTGTTGATGCAACTGGACTTGGTGATATTCCGGTAATGGGTGATATGCTTAGAGGTGTGCTTGGCGTTGGTAGAGGAAATCCTCTTGCAGCTCTGTCAATGGCTTCTGGTAATTTTGCTGGTGCTGCTGGAGTACTTGCAGGAAGTACCGGAGTAAGTTTATTTGACGGAGAAGTATCTTCAGCTGCAATGATGGAAGGTTTGATGAATCAGATTGGAATGGGAAATTTTCAAACTACCCAATCCACTAGTAGTAATAGTGCTGATGAAAAGCCTGTTCAAACTGCTGGATTACCAAAGCAAGGAGTGGAAGGAAACAATCCAAATGGGCAACCAATGGCTAGCTTGTTTAATCCAGATTCTTATGCTTACAGGCATCAAATTTCTCTAGGACCCATGAATCACATAGGTGCGGTTACATAGATGTGTAACTAAAAAAGTAGCGGCTAAAAATCTAACCGCTACTTTAATTTTCTAATCGTCTGCTAGAGACTTAAAGAAGGCCAAATCATCATCGTCATCAGATGAAGCAGTTGGCTGAGTGGATGATGGAGGATCTACATCGAATGGTGGTGTATCCTCTACCAACTCTTGAACAGCTGGCCGTGGTGGCGGAGCCTCACCAATATTAAGAACTCGATTCAGACGAGCCTGCAGCTCATCGTAAGACTTAAAGTTCTTAGGATCTGTCAGATCCTGTAGCGAGTGTTGCTGTTCCCAGATACCCTCGAGCTGATCATCGTCTGCGAGGGGACTACCAGAATCAAACTCTGATTTATCGTAGTTCCAGTAACCATCTACCTTACGAATCTTAAGCCGGAAGTTGGCACCTTCCCAGAAGTCAAATGGATTGACTGGCTTCTCATCGTCAAACTGAGGATTCATTACATCGTTCAGTTTATCAAAGATTCGCTTACCATACTTATAGAGGAATACCTTACCCTCGTTCTGAGGATTGTCTGGATCCTTAACAACATAGATGTTTGAGTAGAAGCTAAGACGACGCTTCTGCTGACGAGCAGTATTCTTATCTTCCTCACGGCCAGTGTTCCAAAGCTGAGTGTTCAGCTCAGAGACTGGATCCTTTTCGCCTAGAGTGGTAAGAGACTTCTCAATATACCAACCACCCGGTCCTTGGAAGCCATGATCCCAGATCCGAACAAAGGGCATCTCTTCACCCTTAGGAGGCGGTAGAAAGCGAATGACTGCATAGCCATTACCATCTTTACCTACAGAAGGTTTCCAAAGATTCTCATCGTTATTGTTTGATTGTTGTTGCTGAGAAGAGCTGTTCATCTCCTCAATCTTCTTAGTCAGATCACTGAGATTAGACTGACGGTTCTTCTTAAGTTGTGCTAGTGTATTCATTGTATGTTCTCCGTATTATCCAAATATGTCCATAATAATCGATTTATATTTCTTTGTATTGATATCGACGAAAGGTCTATATTTCATCAACTTCATATTTATATCTTCCCACATAGGATCAGTTAAGTGACGAGACCAATATTCACACCCATTGATGATTTTGTCAACAACCGATATTGTATCAAGAGATATCTCGTCACGTAATAGGTCAGAAATTATTTCTGGGTACTGGCCTTCTTCGACTTTGATTGCTTTGTCGAAGTTTTTGTACTTTTTTATTTCTTCTTTGAAGCTGTACTCGAAGCTTTGGTGGTACTTTTTGTAGGCTGTGGATAGTCGCTGACACTCTTCCGTGAGGAGGTCAGTAACGTAGAAATTTGGATTGTTTGCAATCCCAGCCACAACCAGATTGAAGCAATCTTCCTGAGAGGCCAGCTTAGTAAAGAGATACTTGTCTTTACGATTTTCAAAACTTGATTCATTTAATCTTAATTTTCCTCTATATTTAAAAAAGTCATATTTCTCATCATTAAAGTGGCGTTTGATGGCCACATAGAATTTATATATCTTAAAAGCATTCACAACGGTAATACATTTTGATCTTCTTTTTCCACTAAGTTTAGACTCTGACTTTCCAACTCTAATTTCATTTTGACAACAGGATTCTTCTTTACAAGTTTAGACATTGTCTCTTCGTCAAGGTTCTCTTTGTCCATGATATGGATTAGAGCATCCATGTAAGTCATGTCACCATTAGCCACGAGGTTTTCAACAGTTATTCCAAATTCTCTAGTTTTCTCCGACAGTCCTCTCATATGTTATGTTTTTCCTTATATTTCTTTCTTAGCTTTATAAGATCTTGAATGTGGTCATCTCTCTTCTCAACAAATTCAACAACCCCCTCATGATCAACAGACATTAGAATCACCAGTTGGTTAATTGGCTTCTTAAATATCTCTTCAAACATAACAGCATAACCAGCTGCTTGCATAAAGTAGTTTTTAATATTCTGACGCTTCTTAACTTTCTTAGATGTCTTATAATCTATAATGGAAAGTTTACCTTTGTATTCTGCAATACAATCGACTCTACCAGCCATTTCTAGAAAGTCAGAATAAAGAGCAATCTCTTGCCCATATACTTTACCAAAATGCTGATCCATTTCCTTTTTAAGTGCATTGAAGTTTTCAAGATCAAGCGGCATTAAAGAAGATGTATCGATTTCTTCATTGTTAACATAGTCCTCGCATAACTTATGCATAAGTGTTCCACGGCGAGATGCCTGAGCAGAGATTTTACTAGCAACTTCGTCACCAACTCTTGCTCTCCACTTTGCAATACTCTCAGCTGTCATAAGCTGAAGTACAGTAGTCATAGAGGGATACTTTTTACCAGACGGTGTTACGTAGAATCGTTTACCATCTTCCTGTGTTGAGTCCAGATCATTCCAATCCAGACTCTCGTGAATAAACATTACAATAAACCCAATTCATATCTTGCTTGAATGTATTCCTTTACAATCCCGCTTCTTACAATATCATCGATTCCCAACTCAACATGTGAAAAAGATGGCATCAGCTTTGTTGTTCTAAACAAGTTGTTAATACCACTTTCCTCAGCACCTTTAGTAACAAAGTCTGATTGTCGGAAATCACCACACATAATAATCTTACTATTATTACCCATTCGAGTTATAACAGACGAAACTTCATGATCATTCAAATTCTGTACTTCGTCAACGATAATTATTGCGTTATCAAATGTAATTCCTCGAATAAAGGAAGTCGGACGGAATTCTACCATATTTCTAATTTTAAGCTGAAGATAGATGTCATCTCTATCAAACAGTTTAGAACAGATCTCAGAGTAAGGAGCCTCAAACTCCTTTACCTTGTCCTTTGCAGAACCTGGAAGAAAGCCAATGTCTCTAGTAGCTACAGCACTTCTAAAAATAATGATCTTGTCATATTCACCATGAATCAAATCATTGAGCGACAAGTATAATGACAAGAAGGTCTTACCAGTTCCAGGAAGACCATGAATCATTAAATTTTTGTTTTGTCTGTATAAAGAAAAAATTCTTTTCTGATTATCAGTCTTAGGATACACATCCTTTATTCTGAGTGAATCTTCAAACCTTTCTCTTTTTTGTTGTTTTCTGTGATTGTTAGGTTTTTGAGAAATTTTTCTTCGGGCCATAATTTACCTAGAAAGTGTTGATGGTGCTACCCTTGTGAGCCTTCTTTGTTTCCTTAAGAAGATCTCGGAAGTTGTCGTCAGGTTTGATCCTACCCATACGATGTGGATCTGCAAATCCAGGAGTTGCTAGCATTTGCTGGAGATGTGGATTATCTTCAAGGTATTGGTCGAGAAGTTTGTAGGATATCATCTCTGATATCTCCTCACCAGTTTCCTTGTTTTTAAATTTGTAAAGAGGCATTAGTTCCAATCATCATAGTAGTTGTCTCGGTCATAAGGATCATGTTTGCGTCTTTTCATATTCTTTTGACGCTTCATTTTTTGAGCATTGACATCTCTAAATTCATCATAAAAGTCCTCAGCGAGATCATCATGTTTCGTATGGGTGTTTCTTTTCATTTGAAAATGTCTGGGAAGGCCCTTTCTGCCA
>CALBDR010000247.1 GCA_937927525.1 uncultured Candidatus Melainabacteria bacterium | reverse complement strand
CTTATACTATTCAGATCAGACTTAAGGTTAATAGATAACCCAGCGATAAATGAATCTATTAAAAATTCCCGAAAAATAATTCCTGCTTTTATCTATGATGATAAAAATTTAGGGGCAGCATCTAAACTTTGGTTACAAAATTCTCTAAATTCCCTAAATGCTTCATTAAAAAGCTATAGATCAGAATTAATAATTCATTCTTATAAATCATGCCAAGGTTTATTTGAGTTTATAAAAAACATTAATAGTAAATTTAAAGTTGCAGAAGTGCTTTGGAGCCGTCGTTATGAACCTGAAAATATAAAAAAAGACACTGAGTTAAAAAAACTTTTAAGTGAAAATAATTTTCAAGTAAAGAGTTTTTGTGGAAATTTATTAATCGAACCGTGGGAAATATTTAATAAGCAAGGAAAACCTTACCAAGTTTATACCTCATACTGGAAGCAATACCATGAATATCTTATTACTGACTTTAAAGATAGGGCAATCCCATCTGAGTATTCATTAAATAGTGAAACCTTCATAGATGCTGAACAAACTAAAGATATTCACAATGAAAATATCTCTGACTTAAATCTAAGTACAAATCACCCATGGGAAGAAAAATGCTCCCAATACATTTCGGCTGGAGAATTAAGTGCCCTCACTAAACTAAAGTTATTCAGCTTAGAGACTAAAGCTGTTTTAGACTATGGCTCGAAAAGAGACTTACCATCTATCAATGGAACTTCTCAACTATCTCCTCACTTACACTTCGGAGAAATTTCACCAAGACAAATTTGGGCTGAAGTTAATAAACTGGAATCACCGTTAAAATTAGATTACCTAAAACAGATTATTTGGCGAGAATTTGCTCATTACCTGCTTTACCATTTCCCTCATACTGAAAGTGAGCCTTTAAAAGCAGACTTTAAAAGATTTAAGTGGGAAGACTGTTCTAAAGCAGAAACTGCTAAATCATTAAAACACTGGCAACAAGGTTTAACTGGTTACCCGATAGTAGATGCAGGCATGCGCGAACTCTGGGAAACAGGCTGGATGCACAATAGAGTTCGTATGATCGTAGCTTCTTTTCTAGTAAAAGATTTAAGGATACATTGGATTGAAGGTGCGAAGTGGTTTAATGATACACTTTTTGACGCTGACCTTGCAAACAATATCATGGGCTGGCAGTGGGTTGCAGGAAGTGGGGCTGATGCGTCTCCATACTTTAGGATTTTCAATCCAGAAAGACAGTCAGAAAAATTTGACCCAGATGCAAATTACATTCGTAAGTGGGTTCCAGAACTCGCTAAACTTTCCAATAAATATATTCACGCCCCAGAAAAAGCCCCTTCAGGATTTTTAAGAGCTGCTAATATTGAGCTTGGTAAGGATTATCCGCTGCCTATGGTGGATCATGCTTTAGCTAGGGAAATAGCTCTCAATGAATTTAAAAAGCTTAAAGATAAAGCCGTTAATACTTAGTTTAATTTTATTTCATGCAGCTATAGCTCTGGCATCTTGGTTTGTTTTTTACTTATCAGCTAAAAACCCAGAACTTATTTATCATAGTTTAAAGAGTTATTTTATTCCAGTTGACATTAGTTCTAAACTTGCTAAGGCTAACTGGGCAGAGCTTTTAGATAACCCTTACTGGCATATTTCTTTCAAGCAACTAAAATAAATAAATTTTTAAAAGGCTTTCAAGAACTAGCACACTTGGTCATTATTTTTATTTATATAACTTTCTTTTATTTTATTTTCA
>CALBDR010000246.1 GCA_937927525.1 uncultured Candidatus Melainabacteria bacterium | reverse complement strand
GGACTATGAGAGCTACACTCGAAAGAAACATGATCACATCGTCATAGAGCTAAAGCTGATTAATGGAGAAAATAAGTATTTAATCTTAAATGACCCTAGAAGGTTTGGAATTTTCACTTTAAGCACTCCTGAATACATTAATAAACATAAACTATTCTCTAAACTAGGTATAGAGCCTTTCTCTGAAGAATTCACATGGCAATCTTTAGAAAAGATCTGTAGAAAAAGAGTTAAAAATATTAAAGCTACGATTATGGATTCGTCATTAATAGTCGGTGTTGGTAATATTTACGCCTGTGAATCACTATTCAAATCAGGGATTCAGCCAGAACGTAGTGCAGAAAGTCTTTCCATAAAAGAAATAAGAAGATTACACAAGGAAATTATAGAAACTCTAAAAGAAGCTATAGCAGCTGGTGGTTCAACCCTAAAAGATTACAGTAAAGCTAATGGCGAAATTGGTTACTTTCAATTTAACTTTAAAGTTTATGGGAAAGAATCACAGCCTTGCTCCGTATGTGGAAATAAAATTCTAAGAATAGTTCAGAATAATAGAAGTACTTTTTACTGTAAAAAGTGTCAAAGCTAGATTAATACTAGACCCTCTCTTTTTTCTTAGCCTCTAAGCTAATAAGTAGACTAGTAATATCACTAGGACTAATGCCCCCCACTCTAGACGCCTGACCTATGGTTAAGGGTTGTACCTTATCTAATTTATCCCTAGCTTCTAAACTTAAAATCTCACAATTTTTAAAATCAAAACCTGCTGGGATTTTAATATTTTCACGCTTCTGCACATCCCTGATCTGAAGCATTTGTCTATCTATGTAGCCCTGGTACTTAATATGAGTTTCTAATTCAAAAGGATACTCAATTTTTTTTAGAAATCTTTCATCACGCTTGAGCCTACGCTTATCATCTTCAGCTAAAGCTTCTTCAAAATTTATCCCTTTTAAATCCTCCCAGGTGAAATCCTGTTTTTTGAGCAAAGCTTCTAGAGTAATTCTATTAGAACCTTTTATATCTAAACCTTTAGGAACATTTTCACCAGAGAACTTTGCGTAAAAAGCAAAGTTAAGCTCTTTATCCATACGCTTTCTTTTTGTCTCATAAATATTCCATCTATATTCATCGACTAATCCGAGTTCATAACCGAGTGGAGTCAAACGCTGATCAGCATTATCCTGTCTCAGAACTAATCTATACTCAGATCTAGATGTCATCATTCTATAAGGATCACTAATTTCTTTAGTAACTAAGTCATCTACTAAAGTCCCAATATAACTAGAATCACGCCCTAAAGTAAATTCAGAATTTTCTTTTATATAAGCTTTAAAATTATCAGTTAAATCTAGAGCATTAAATTCAGCCTCAGACTTTCTTAGAGCGACTTTTATCGCAGCATTAATTCCAGCCATAAGCCCTTGTGAAGCAGCTTCTTCATAACCACTGGTTCCTAAGACTTGCCCTGCAACAAATAAACTATCTAAACCCTTAGCCTCAAAGCTATGCTTAAACTGGATACCAGGGAAATAATCATACTCGACAGCATAAGCTGGGCGAGTGATCCAGGCATTCTCTAAGCCAGGCAAAGATTTAACAATCTGCCATTGAACATCTATAGGTAAGCTAGTACTACATCCCTGTAAATAGATTTCATGAGTATCTAATCCTTCAGGTTCTAAAAAGAAATGATGAGAAGGGTTATGAGGAAATCTGACCACTTTATCTTCAATAGAAGGGCAATACCTAGGACCGTTAGCATCTATAGCACCTGAATACATAGGTGACTTATCTAAGTTATTCATGATTACTTCATGGGTATTCGCATTAGTTCTAGTTATATGACATGGATATTGACGGCGAATAGGTCTATGAGGTAAGAACGAAAAGAAGTTCAGCTCTTCATCTCCAGGAGCGAGTTCAAGTTTAGAAAAATCTATGGTCTTTCTATCTATCCTAGGAGGAGTTCCAGTTTTAAGACGTCCCGTTTTCAACCCTAGACTTGAAATCTGAGGTGATAAGCCTAGAGAAGGCTTTTCACCAGCTCTTCCAGAGCTTTCAAATTTATGCCCAGTAAAGGTTCTTCCTTCCAAAAATGTTCCAGCTGTTAAGATAACCGCTTCAGCAAAAATTTGCTCATCTAAGCTAGTCTGGACACCGATAACTTTATGAGAATCGTGCTCATCAAAAATAATCGTCTTAGCCGAAGACTGATACAAAGTAAGATTCGGTAATTTTTCTAAATACTGTCTAACCCAAGCTGAATATTGTTTTTTATCTGACTGCGCCCTTAAAGATCTAGTCGCAGGACCTTTACTAGAATTTAAAGTCTTCATTTGAAGATAAGTAGCATCAGCAGCAAGCCCCATAATTCCACCTAATGCATCTATTTCTTTTACGAGTTGAGACTTTCCAGGACCACCAACAGCAGGATTACATGGCATAGATGCTATTTGGTCGATATTGTTAGTAAGTAAAAGTGTTTTAAGACCGAGCCTTGCAGCAGCATGAGCTGCTTCTGAGCCAGCATGACCTCCACCTATTACAACTATGTCAAATTTTGCTTGCATTTAATTAGATCTATAATTTTAACATCGCGATATTAGGTAATACATTTTACCACAGACTTAAATTAAAATAATTTCAGGATTAATAAATTATAAGAAATCCTAAAATAGTATTACAAATATTTTTTGATAAAATTTTCCTTCAATATGATTGAAAAACCTAAGACTAAAGAAGATGTCATTAATTTGGCCAAAGCAAATGATGTAAAATTTATCAGACTACAGTTCTGTGACATACATGGTGCAGTTAAAAACATGTCAGTTCCAGTAGAACAGATTGAAAAAATCCTAGATAACGGCATGATGCTTGATGGTTCATCGATTAGAGGTTTCAGAACTATTGAAACTTCAGATATGTACTTTTTCCCAGATATTTCCACTTTCCAGATTCTGCCGTGGAGACCACAGGAAGATGCTGTAGCGAGAATTATCTGTGATATTCATAACTCAGACGGCACTCCATTTGAAGGTTGTCCTAGAAATAACTTGAAAAGAGTTCTAAAGAAAGCTGCTGATATGGGCTTCACCATGAATGTGGGTCCAGAATGTGAATTCTTCTTATTCGACACTGATGATGATGGTATGCCTACTACGAATATCATCGACAAAGGTGGCTACTACGATATAGAACCTACTGATCAGGGTGCTGATGTTAGAAGAGCTGTCATCGAGTGTATAGAAGAGATGGGCTTTGAAGTAGAAGCTTCACACCACGAAGTAGCACCATCACAGCATGAGATTGACTTCAAATACGCAGATGCGCTGACTACAGCAGATAATGTTGTTAGTTTCAAATGGGCTACTAAAGCTATAGCTGATAGCTTCGGTCTCTATGCTACTTTCATGCCTAAGCCTTTAGGTGGTGTAAATGGTAATGGAATGCACTGTAATATGTCTCTTTTTAAAGACGGGAAAAATGTCTTCTTCGATGAATCTAAAGAAGACGGTCTTTCTGAAACTATGAAATACTACATCGGTGGTATTTTAAAATATGTTAAAGAATTCGCTGCGGTAACTAACCCTATAGTAAATAGTTATAAAAGATTAGTTCCTGGCTACGAAGCACCTGTTTATATAGCTTGGTCTAAAATGAACAGAAGTGCTCTAATCAGAGTTCCAGCTTCTAGAGGCATGGGAACTAGAGTAGAACTTAGATGTCCAGACCCTAGTACTAATCCTTACCTCGCTTTTGCTGTGATGTTAGAAGCTGGTCTAGATGGTATCACTAACAAAATTGAGCCACCTGCTGAAGTTAATGAAAATATCTATAACTTAGAAATGCAAACTCTAAAAGATAGAGATATTAATGCTCTTCCTGGTGATCTTAATGAAGCTATTTTCCACATGGCTGAATCTAAAATCGTCAGATCTGCATTAGGCGATCACATATTTGATCACTATGTAGCAACTAAGCATAGAGAGTACCAGGAATATAGAGCCAATGTTTCTCAGTGGGAATTAGATACTTATTTAGCTAGTTATTAGATAAGATCGGTTTACCAAGTTAGCTAAAAAGATATTATTAGTTACTAAAGAAAGTCCCCATAGCCTCTAGGCTAGAATCTTCGAAAGCCGTCTCCACGAGTTTTCCTATCTGAGACTTACTAGTAATCAGGGTATCTATCCCCTGCTTTAAGCAGAGATCTGCTGCCTCGACTTTAGTCTTCATCCCTCCCATACCGACTGAGCTAGAGCTAGTACCTGCCATCGCTAAAATAGTTTCATCTATCTTCTTCACCCTAGAAATCAGCTTAGCTTTAGGATTCTTACGTGGATCACTATCATAGAGCGCGCCACAATCAGTCACTAGCACCAGTATATTTGCTTTAATCAGAATCGCGATCTTAGCTGAAAGACAGTCATTATCACCATAATCTATCTCACTTGGAGTTATAGGATCGTTTGCGTTTACTATAGGGATCACATCGAGATCGAAAAGATTATTAATAGTATTATGAATCGACTCATAGCGTCCTTCATCGTCTAGTCCCTGATGGGTAGTTAAGACCTGCCCGACGTGATAGCCATAATACTGAAAAATATTTTCATAAGCATTCACTAGATCCACCTGCCCTACAGCAGTTAAGGCTTGCTTGAAAGAGATATTATCATCGTGAGAATTAGATTTTAAAGCGAGTTTTTTTATCCCTAGGCTCATAGCCCCCGAGCTTACGATTAGGACCTTATGTCCTTGAGCTTTTAGCTCAGCACTGACTCTAGCGAGGTTATTAATAGCCTGAAGGTCTACTCCTGTCTTAGGAGCAGTAATAGAAGCTGTGCCTATTTTTATTACAACAATCTTACATGCACTCATAATTTCTAGATCATACTATAAAGCTTGAATCAAAAAAAATATAAAACAATAAATAATGGCATAATAAAGATTGTGATGATTACCCAAACCTTTAATCATTTAATAGATCATACAAATCTGAAACCTGAAGCTAAATTAGAAGAACTAATAGTATTAGCAAAGGAGGCAGAAGCATACAGATTTAACTCTGTATGCATTCGTCCTGAGTTCATTAAACAGATCAGCCCTTTATATAAATGCTCAGCAGTTATTAACTTTCCGAAAGAGAAAGCAAGCTTAGCTTCTAAAGAAGGTACGGTAGAGGAACAAAACAAAGCCCTATTAGAATTTTGTGATAAGTTTTTTATTAAGCATAAGCTAGCAGATATACTAGAAGAAGTTACCCAATCATTGTTAGATGGTGCATTAGAACTTGATCCAGTCATTAACGTAAAGTACCTAATCAATGAAACACCCATTAAATCTAATCATATCTATGAAGAGCTAACAGCTATTATTGATAAGTGTCTTAGTCTAGAAAGAGAACTTTCAAACCTTCATCAAAGTGAATCTATAAATATATTTATTAAACCGATTTGGTCATGTGAGCTTCTAAATGATGCTCAGCTTAAATATAGTATAGAAATACTAAGCGCTGTATCTCATTACTATAAAAACAAACCTGAGTTTGAGAATTCTAATATAAAAATCGAAATCGCATATAAAAACTCTACAGGTTTCATTGAAACAGATAAGCCAGCGGCTAACCCTGAGTTAATTCAAAAAATAAAAAATCTTCTAGACTTGTATGATAATAAGTCTATAATCCAGATAAAAGCTGCAGGTGGTATTCGTAGCTATGAAGATGCCATAGAATTAATTGAGCTTGGGAAAGAAAGGTTAAGTCATATAGGAACTAGCTCAGGTATCAAAATCTGCGAAACACTATAAAAAGAGTTTCTAGTTTAGTATATAAGTAGTGAAATTCGGCATTGACTTTTTAAGTATCGAAATAATTATTGCTTTTGCCATGGTTGCAACTAGAATCAGTGGCTTAATGTTAGTGGGACCAATTTTATCTAGAAGCCAGATTCCACAACAATACAAAATTGCAATTTCAATTTTACTCGCTACGGTAACTTATCCAGAAGCAGTTAATTTTTCAGAAAGAATAGTTATGCTTCACCCATGGCATATATTCATAAGCTTAATATATGAACTTGCTGTAGGCTACTTGATAGGTTTTTTATTTAATCTCGTTTTTGATGCAATATCAACCTTCGGACAATCCACAGGTATGCAAATGGGACAAGGTTCAGCTCAAACCTTTAACCCAGCTGTAGGGGTTCCTTTAAATCCAACAGGTAGTTTATTTTTATATATTAGTTACTTTGCATTCCTTATTTCAAACGGCTTCTATATCATGATTCTTATAATCCAAAAAAGTTATGAAGTTTTTCCGATCGCAGAATTTACTATAGACTTAACAGCTTTTGTAGTAGGCTTTCTTCCTGCCATAAATAAAATATTTATATTCGGAATGGAAACTTGTTTTCCTATATTTGGACTACTTATAGTTATGGATACCTTCGTAGCGATGATTTCCAAGATTTTACCTCAAGCTAGTATGTTTTTCCTGATAATGCCTGTAAAAATCATTGTCGGGGTAATATTTTTCAGATTGATGTTAGGAACTTTTTGGCTCAACCTAACGACCTATTTTAATGAACGTTTAATCGATTTAGTGGACGCTGTATTCATGGGTATAAACTAAAGAGTGGACTATTCCACTGCTAAATACCTAAAGAATAGTAAATGTTCCAAGACAAAAGCGACAAAACCGAAAAAGCCAGTTCCCGGAAGCTATCAAAAGCAAGAGAAGAAGGGCAAATTGCAAGATCACAAGATCTTGCAAGCTCTTGCGCTATTTTAGTGGGAACAGTAATGCTTTCCATCTCAGGGATTCAGTTAATTGCTAAAGTAAGCTATCTAATGAGACACTTCATTGGTAAGCTCTCTTATACCGAAGTAAGTTCAAGTGGTTATTTTAGTATTATCAAATTTACAATATATGAATTCTTAGAACTTGTAGCTCCTTTAATCTTAACTTTATGGTTAATAGCATTTGTAATTACTGTTGCTCAAGTTAAATTTCAAATAAGTTTCAAACCACTTACCAAATTTGACCTAAATCGATTCAACCCAGTACAGGGAATGGGAAAACTCTTCTCTATGAAAAAAGTTATTACCACATCCATCAGTCTAATAAAAATGACTGCAGTAACGGTAGTGGCATTTTCCATATATATGAACAGTGAAGTTATTATAAAGTTATTAAAACCGATGGATTTAGTTAATATTTTCCATGGCATAGGACAACTCGCTAGCGATTTAAACATTAAAGTAGCGTTTATAATTTTCATTCTAAGTATTCTTGATTATGTTTACCAAAAGTGGCAATTTGCTGAAGATCAAAAGATGTCAAAAAATGATGTTAAAGAAGAACACAAACAACAAGAAGGTAACCCTGAAATTAAAGGTGCAATTAAACGAAAACAGCATGAAGTATCAAAACGTGGTCTTAAATCAGAAGTTGAACAATCTGATGTCGTTATTACTAACCCTATTCACTTAGCTGTAGCTATTAAATATGATAAAAATGGTTTAAGTGCACCGATAGTTACTGGAAAAGGAAGTCGTTTACTTGCAGAAAGAATAAAAGAATTTGCAAGGAATGCCCCTCAACCAGTTCCAATTATCCAAAATATCCCTCTAGCAAGAGCTCTTTACAAAGATTGCCACGTAGGGCATGAAATTAGTCCTGATTTATATGTAGCCGTAGCCGAGGTACTTGCCTTCGTTTATAAGCAAAAAGGTCAGAGCTTAGCAGGTTAAGACATAAATCCACCACTTAAACATTTCTTAACTAAACGCTAATAAAAAATACCACAATAGAATATATATAAACGATATGAGATTGCGAAAGCGTAAATACTCTAAATGAAAAATCTGTAGTATAATCTAGTGAAATGGGAATTGCGATACCAAAAACCATTGAACCTTTAAAAGGTTCAAATCATAAAAAAGAGTTTTTCTTGAAGCATATTTTTCATGAAAGACATATGAATTCTTGCCCTATAGGCTGCAAAGGCTGTGCAGTATCAGCAAGTACTACTAATAAAGGTTCACTCCATTACGAAAATCTCTTGGAATTCTACAAAGAAGCTGCTGAGCTTGAAGTTCAACTATCTATTACTAAAGTTGAAGGCTACGACCCTGCATTTGTTCAGTATGCAGATAATCCAGAAATCTCTTTTGCTCAGTCGATCATAGATACTATTGATAACGGTCATAAAATCATTACGCCTATCTGCACCACTGGCTCTTGGAAAAATTCTAGAAGCCAATGGCAAATGGAAGAATTAGGTAAGCTAGATAATGATTATAGATATTATCAGTATCCATCTGGGAAATCAGGAAATGCCATAGTACTTTCTGTACCTAGAGAAATTAACCCTTTTGCTGGTGGCAAAAAATATGATATAGTTTCTCATGTCGAAAAAGTCGTTTCAGACTTAGAAAGATTAAGTGTAAATGGAAGAGTAGATGCTTTAATCTACTTCAATAGTAAAGTTGATGGTGATAAGGAAATTGCTGAAGAAATAAAAGCAAGAATTTCTCCACAATTAAGTAATGATAAAAAAGCAAATATTAAATTACTAATCACAGACTTTAACACCGAGACTTTACCTGAGTCTTGTTACCGTTACGAAAACAGTGTACTATTTTCAGATAAGGGTTTTACTCATATTGACCCTGTGATTATGGACTGGAATATTTAATGCAATACCGCGATAAAGGTATAATCGTTAAAACTCAAAAGCTAAATGAAGCCGATCGTATTTTAAAAATACTTACAGAAGAGCACGGCTTAGTTTCAGCTATTGCAAAAGGTGCAAGAAAATCTAATAGTAGTCTTGCTGCTAAGACCCAAACTCTAAATGAATGTGACTTTCTTTTAGCGAAAGGGAGAAACTTAGACATAGTCTCTGAAGTTAGCATAATCCAAAAGTTTAGCGACAATAACCAAGACCTTCTTGCTATGTACTTAGCATTTTTCGCAGCTGAGCTATGTGAAAAAATCGCCCAAGATGAACAGAGTATAGAAGACTTCTTCTATCTGTTAGAAATCTTCTTAGAGCACTTAAAAAAAATATCACAGCAAAGCAAAGTCACAGAAGAACTTCAAGAAAACCAAAAACTACTTTTAAGTGTAGAGTTTTTATGGTGCATAATCTGTGAGCTAGGTTATAAACCAGAATTAAATTACTGTTCACTTGCAAATATCCGTAGAAAACCTAATCAAATCCCACAGTATTTTGATTTAAGTAATGGTTCTATTTGCAGCGGTAAAGGCTATGAGCTTTACAGAGAAGGCTACCATACTGATGAACAGGTAACCCCTATAAGTAAGTTTACTTTTAAATTACTAGACTCACTTGATAAATCAGCCCTAAGTAACTTAGGAACTGAGATTTATATAGATGAAGTTTATGATTCAGAGCCTAATAATCAGAAAAAAGAATCTTATAGCTTCAGGAAAATTTTAATCGAAGAGTTCTTAATTAACTACCTTCAAGTCTCATTAAGTGAAGGCAGTAGCCTTTCTGAATTCAGTATCGAAGCTCAAAACATAGAACTAAAGTCTACTCTTAAGCTTCTCTATAAACATATCGAATTTCAGACCCATAGTGAGTGTAGATCTTGGTCAGCTTTAGCTGATATTTTAGATTAACCACAATTAGTCTTGACGCGATTAGTTTAAATATACTAAGATAGTTCTTTACTATGGCGAAACCTACTCCACAATCTAGTAATCAACTTCGACCATGGCTGACATGGCGAAATATTGGTTTGGCAGGTTTGACAGGCTTGGCAAGTACAACAATAGCTCACCAAACATTCAAAGCGACTCCAGCTGAATACTTAGAAGTACCTACTAAAGATGGGGCAATAGTCAAAATTGAAGATCCTAAAAAAATAAATCGAGATATCTGTAAAGAACTAGCTGTGCCTTATGAAGTACTTGAAAGCTACGGACAGAATACTAAAAATAGTGCAGATGTAAATCTCAAACTTAAACCAACTGATAAAGAAGTACACTGGTCGCAGACCCACAGAGAAAAAGAAGTACACAGTTCGCAGAAACACAGAGAACGTGTTAGAGGTACCCCAAATAGTCACCAAGAAAAAATAGAAAATTCAACGCAAGTATTTTTTGCAGATGAATCAAACCCATATAGAATCAATATTGCTAACTGGAGGCAATTAAAAGGTAAAGGTACTACTAAACTTCCAAATGTCATTGGCGTGCAAATTGGTGAAGATACTGAAACTAATAATAGCTCTGGAAAAGGGAAAGAGCTTCACATCATTAAAGATAAGGCTGGTGGCAACAACACTGCAACTATTTTTCCTTTTAATTTCGAAGACGCGACAAATAATGAAAATGGTATTACGGTAGAAAGCATTAAACTATGGCCACTATTCCCCCAGTCGCCAGACAAATAATGAAAATGGTATTAAGGTAGAAAGCATTAAACCTAAAACTGGAAGTAAAACAAAATACTTCAACCTTGGTGACTAAACCATAAGACACCGTAAAAAAGCAGGAGCCTTTGGCTCCTGCTCTGCGAGATCATCAGGGGAACGAGTTAGAACCCATGACAAAGTTTTTATAAAGTGTAAAAAACACTTTAAAGATTTACTGACAGTTACCTACAGAAAGAACATTCTGAAAAGTTCTAGTAGTCACTAGAACAGTGGAACTAGCGTTACCTTCTATCGTTCTTATTGTAGTAGCATCAGATGGACTTTCTGGATCATCTACATATTCGATAAAAATTCCAGAATGATGACCACCATTTGACCATTCAAATCTAATATAATCTCCAGGAACTAAAGTATAGTCACCATCAATTAACTGATCATGAGTGTAGATTCTATTTATAGAAGAGAAATAATCTTCCATGGCTTGTGAACCGATATTACCAGTAGGAGTATCCCACATAGCTTTTCTAAGACACCAAGAAGCGAATTCACTACACCATGCACCAGTAGAACCATACTTAGTACCATCAGATTTACCGAGCTCTCTAGCTCCCCAGTGGATTTGTGGAATCCAAAGCTTATCTATCTGTTCTAGTTTTTGTTCAAGGATTTTCCCTGTAAGTATGATTTTCCCGTACTCTTCTAATTTAGAACCGTCTAACCAGATATCAGTAGTCCAATCTAAAATAGTTTGCCCACTGTGTTTCACACGGATACGATCAATTTTAATACCATCACCAGACTCATTAACTAAAGCGAGTTCATCCCATAAGTCAGTATCAACATTATCTTCAAGCCATTCATCTACTTGGTTAAGATCCCATGTTAAAGTAGCTCCAGCAGGGAATGAGCCGTTTAAACCTAATAATTTAACTCTTTTCTCACGTCCAAAGTATAAGTAAATGTAGTCAGCGTTACTTGCTGCGTTCACATGCTCAGAATCAATCCAGATAGTAATAGAGTTTTCACCTACAGTAGGACCACCAGCTGAATCTGACTCAAATTTCTTTACTAAGTCTGCATATTCAAATTTATTATTTCCTTCGAAAAATGCTCTTGAGATATTTTTTCTATCATAAGAAACTTTTTTCTTTAACTTATTTGAAAATGCAAAACCAGCTGCTTCTGTTTCTTCCGCTAAATTTAGTGGAGTATAAATTCTAGAAACCTTTCCTAGATTACACACTTGCAGCTCAGCATTTGCTGTTATTATTTTTTTCTCTTCTAATAGTGCCATGTTAGCCTCCTTAATATTTAAAGTCTAATTACTTTTCGACACATAGTCATCGGTCAAAAATGTGATTTTAATCATTTTCTATAAGTAATTATTATATTTGATTAAGGATTAAAATAATTCCACAAAAAGGATATTCAAAAAATTAGATTATTGTTAGCATTAGTAATACAGAATTATGCAAATCATAGACAACCAAGTGAAAACTAATGATTTTGCAGTTATCCCAGATAACTTTAATTTAGAAAGCAATCTTAGAGAAAACCTAGAGCATAATTTCAAGAACAAAGAATTTAATGATTTTGATTTTGACACTCTTCACAAGAAAATAAACGACCTAAAATCAACCAGAAAAAGTAAAAATCTCGTAGAAGAAATCCCTAAGCGTTTACTTTCTAGACAAACAGAGTATCGAGCGTGGATAGATATTTTTGCAGAGCATACACCAGCTTTAATTACTGCTGCCATGCGTAACTGGAAATTTTTCCAAGAAACTATTTTCAAATCTATAATTAATACTAGTGTGTTCTTCACTGCTGGTTCAACAGGAAAAGCTATTAGAAATAGAACATTTTCAAAAGAGTTTAAAAACTACCTATTTAAAGATCCACATACCGCAAGAGATATGCTTTTAAGCTTTAGATTTGAAGAACTGGAAAATATTGAAAGTTTTAGAGCTGCCTTAAAAAGTAGAATGCGCAAGAATATTGATAACGAATTAATCCAAGCTGAAACAAAAGAGTCACAAGAAAAAAATAAACATATAACTAAAATTGAGCGCATAAAGGATTTCTTTACAAATGAGCTAAATATTGATGAAGAGTTCGTAGCTAAAACAAGAAATTATAAAGAAAAAACCTTCATCAATCAGAGTAGCTACATGGGCTTTCTCACTGCCTCTGTTCCTTTTATAACACTTTTGTTTAGAAGATATATCTTAGGTGTGGATAGATTTACAGGCTCAATGCACTATGTGCCTGAAGAAAAGGATAAAGCCCAAGGTAACAATAAAATATTTACCAGAAATCAAATGTTTGGAACTTTAGCTGCCATGCTTTCATCTCCACTATTAAGCAAAGCTTCACTAGCTTATTTAAAAGCAAACCCAAAATCTACTCAGAATCATAAATTCACCGAAGAGTTGCGTGAGCAGCATAATCCTAATTTAGGTTTATACCCGAAACAAGGTGCAATATTTCTCTACACAGGGATACCACACTTAATCTCTAAGTTAAGTAATGCTCAGGGAATACTTGAGTTAACAGAAGATATCTTAAAAACAGCTGTAACCATGGGCTCAATGATGTTAGGTGACAGATTATCAAATGGAAGAATCGCAAAACTTGAAGATACAAAACTCGCTAAAGAGTTCAATACCGAAGAAGGAATTTTATATTATCCAGATAAACATGAATCAAATCCTCAAAATCAAAGCTTTATAAGCAAACTCGCTAATAAATTCCCAGAACAATCTGACTATAGATTCATAAAAGAGAAAGCTAACGGTAACAAAGAATTAGAAAGTGAAGCCTTGAAAAGAACCGGCAAAGTTTTTGCGCGAGGCTTTGCTGAACACTCGATCATTACATTTTTAGCGAAATTAGGTATAAATGGTTTTATCAGGCAGTTAAGTAAAGTTTTATTAAAGAATTAACGCTCACAAAGATTCTTAAACTGACAGCGCTCACACTTTTTAACATCACTAGTCATCTCAAATTCATGACTAAAAACCTGTTTTTTAAATACTTCTATCTCTTGTCTTAAAGCTTCTATATCCTCATCTCTAACTATAATTCGATCTTTATAGAATTCACCTGCATTATCCTGCTGGACAAAGTCCAACTCACCAGAAATCATTTTATAGTTAAAAGTTCCTTCTTTTAAACCTAGGTCACAGAGTAGTTGGTAAAAGACTATCTGTCTATGATAATCAGCGCCAGCTTTTAAAGCTGAACGTTTAGAAGCTGGATTACCAGTCTTATAATCTACGACATTTACTGTCTTTGCGACTGGATCTAAAACTTCGACTTTATCGATTTTACCTGTAAGTTTAATGCCATTAAACTCTAAACTCTTATGGTCAAACTCAAGCTCAGTCTTGGTTATAAAGCTAGAGCTATATTTATCGTAATATTTACTGAGCGCATCCTTCCCTAAGCTAAGTGAATCCTCGAAGTCTTTTTCATCTAAAAATTCTGCTTTTAAATATTTCTCAAAAGATTCTATTAATCGAGTTTTACATAAACTATGATTAATTTCTTGCTTAGAGTTTTGATTTACACCATCTCGCTTAATTAGTGTAAACATCTCATAAAGTGAGTTATGCACAGCTGTACCGAAGCTAGCATGCTTACTTTTAGCAGAAGGAACTCTTAGAATATGCTGATAATAAAACTTACGCGCACAGCCTAAAAAAGTATTCAGGTGAGTAACAGAAAGTTTATAGTCAGTAAGAATCTTTTCTAATAAAAGCTTGTCCAGTGGAAATTCTTTTTCCTTGCTAGATCTAAGGAAAGAAATATTCTTTTCAATTAATGATTTATAAAGTTCTTCAGCGTTCTGCCCTAAATTTCCAGCGGACTCAGTCAAGTCATTCAAACTAAACTGTTCCTTATTCCTATAAGTCTTTAGCTCCTCTATAAAGATAGATGGTGTCACATCCTTTCCTTGACCATCTTTTTGATAATAATTAAGGTGCAATTCCTTTTTAGCTCTAGTCATAGCCACAAAGAATAAACGTCTTTCTTCTTCATTCACACTCTCTTTAGTCTGCATAGCAACTTCAGTAACTAAACAAGGTGGCAGCTTTAGCTTAGAGAATGAACGAGGATTTCCCCAAACCTTATCGATACATTTATGCATGAAAACATGCTCAAATTCTAAGCCCTTAGATTTATGTGCAGTCATTATTTGAACGACATTAGCTAATATCTCTTCACTTTTATTAGCAAGGCTCAGACGATTCTCTCTAAGTAAATCAATATGCTTAATAAAGTCCTCTAATTTATAGATATCTAAAACCGAAGCTGAGTCGTGATAAGTTTTTCTAATCTTTTCAGCGCGTTGCAGATCCTTAATCTCACTAAAAAGTTCGTTTAAGCTCTGTAAATTAGTTAGCTCTTCATCAGTATTTAAAATGAAATCTAAATATTGAAATTCATAAATAAGTTCTTCAAAAAGCTCATCTAGGTAGGTATTAAATGATCTTTGATGAAAATCTAAAATCTTTCGAGCAAAGCCTTTAAACATCTCATCTTCAAGCATCAACTCGATCAAACTCTTCTCTGAATCACGGTTTTGTTTATGAAGTTCCCATAATTTTTCTAAAGAAAATGGAGAAGCTTTAGACTGCTTTTCAAGACTTCTGAAAATAAAATCATAGTGTAAAAGATTAAATAGTAAATAACTATGAGCT
>CALBDR010000245.1 GCA_937927525.1 uncultured Candidatus Melainabacteria bacterium | reverse complement strand
TTAGGAAATGACTTAGGAGGAGCAGGGAGAGTGCTTAACGGACATGTGTTTTATGCAGCAGTATTCGATCAAAACTTAACTACAGCACAAGGGGCGCACTTATATCATGAACTTGCGCAAAAGCTGAATCTTAACAGATTGCAAGAAGATATTATCGTAACGCCTTCGAGTGTTAGTAGCGGTAATCTTTCTAATACAGGGTTTGAAGTATTATCAGGAAGTTTTGATGTGGTGGTAGATAGTGAGGGTGATAAAGCAATTGAATGTGCTAGTGATGGTGTTGTTTCTATACCTAGTTCTGGTGCTTATGGTCGCTGGGAGGCCACAGTAAGTCCTAGGGACTCTGGATTCGTCAGGCTTGGATTTATCAGTAATAATAAAGAAGATATCGGGACAGGGGGGCAAAGCGGGTATTATGTGTTTATGGGGATGACCAACAACAATATCGGCTTAACTAGGTTGATTAACGGGGCGGCTACAAGTTTATTCTTGTCTGCCAACTCTTACCTAGAAGATGATAGTCTTTATAGGATTGTTATAGAAAGAGATGCGGATAACGAGTTTTCGGTTTACGCACAAAACCTATCAACTAATGGACCACTTGAGCTGATCCCCGCTAATACAGGATCAAACCCTGTTACTGATGCAAACACAGTTGCAAGCAGCTATACAATTATACAGCTAGATACTGGGCATGATGTCAGAAACTTTAAATATTACCCATTACCAATTGACCCAACAGCCTAACTTACTTTATATGGAAGCATTAACTCAGTACTGGCCGATTCTAATAACTGCGGTGGCAAGCGTTGTCTGGCTCGTGCGCTTGGAAGGAAAACTCATTTACATTGAAAAAATGGTAGAGATGCAGCAGGAAGAGATAGATAAACTAAACGACGTAAGGGAACTGGTTACGCAGATTAAGAATGATATAGAGTGGCTTAAGAAGGCTATTGAAAAACGATATAAACTAAAAGACTAACTATGGCAGCATTACAAGTACAAGAAGCTTACAACGCCTTTGGAAGGCTGAAGAGAGACATCACTGATGTGCCTTTAGCTACATTTTACGAATGGTGTGATTATCTTAATAAGTTCGCATACAGATACCTGATTGGCATAGACCCAGAGAGATTCATTACTTCTACAACTGTGAATGTTGTTGCAGGAACAGCGGAGTATCCTTTACCAGCAGATTTCAGAAGTATTCAGGCAGCACAAACAGGAA
>CALBDR010000244.1 GCA_937927525.1 uncultured Candidatus Melainabacteria bacterium | reverse complement strand
GGTGAGATAAAGAGTATGAGTAAGAAAAAAATAACTTGGAAAGATATTAAACCTATTTTAGATACTATGAAAGGTTTACAGCTTTGTAAAATTTTGCAAGACCTATATGAATTTAGTGATGAAAACAAATCTTTTTTTCACGCACGTTTTTCAAATTATTTAAGCAAAGATGATTACCTAGAGACTTATAAAATTAGAATTCAAAAAGCTATTAACCCGAAAGAGCCTTGGAGAAAAGATTTTCAGCTATCTGCCGGTAAAAAAGCCATTAGTGAATTTAAAAAAGCAAACGGAAATATCGAAGACCTTCTTACATTAATGCTCCTCTATGTTTCTTGTGGTAATGATTTTACATTAGAGTATGGTGATATTAACGAAACATTCTACAGCAGTATGGCATCAATGTATGCAAGTATTGTTGAATTACTTATTAAACATAAAGATGAATCATTAGTATCAAAATTCAAACCTCAGTTAAAGGCAGAGCTTATACGTGTTAAATCAATAGGTTGGGGCTATCCTGATGATCTAGAAGAATCGTTAGAAGATCTTGATGAAGCATTTTTAAAAATAATCCAAACTCCTTATAAAATAGTCTAGCCACCGTTGCTAAAATAAAACAATCTTATGCTAATTGATATTCATGAAAAAAACAATAATGAAATTATATTCTCAGTCGAACTTCCTAACTCTAGAGCTAAAAGATACATACGAAAAATTATAAGAGAATCTGCTTTAAGTCCAGTACCTCAAAACGAGATAAAAGTAAGTTTAGAATGTGAATTCATGAATGAATGGCTAGAAGAAGCTTCTAGGAGACTTGATTGCAAATTCATTCCTGATTTTTATAGAATAAAAAATTTTAAAGCTGAGGGAAAAGGACACCCTATATATTTTCAATGTACCGCATTTTTAAGTAAAACACTTGAGGAAAAGCATTATAAAGACTTTGAGCTTGAATTGAAAATACCTGAATATGATAAGGAAAAGGACTTAAATGAGAGGATAGAAGAAGCATTCTACGAGCTAATGGAATATCACCCATCGGATGAAAAAGTAGGTGAAAACAAAATCAAAGCAGAAATTAAAGTTTTTAATAAAGATACTGGGGAAGCTATAGAAGAGCTATCAGAAAATTTTCATGATCACCTTGAGTTATCTTATCTCCCAGAACCAGTTTTCAAAGAATTTCATAATGATTATAAAGCAGGTGATAACTTTGAAGTGGAATTCACTGTTGATGAATTTGAGGGTGAATGGTTTAAAGAAGATTACCCTGATTGCAAAAATCTGCTATATAAAATCCGAGTTGATACTGTATATAAAACTATCTACCCTAAACCACCTTTCACAGATGAGATGGCTAAAAAAGTAGGTTATAAAAACATGGAAGAAATTGTCCGTGAAGCTAAAACAAAACAAAACTTATATGAGAAAAACACTTATAAATTTAGGTTAATGAAGCAGTATTTAACTAGAGTTGCTGAAAATATGGATTTTGTAATAACTAAAAATATGATTAGGGCCAAACAATTTGAACATAATATTATTGATGAAAGCAATAATTTCATACAAGAACCTTATATATTAAATTCTGATGATTATTTCATTAAAATTATTCTTGAAAGGACTCTAGCTCCAAAAATTTTTGCTGCTCAAGGAATGCAGATGGATAAAAGAAAGTTAGAAGAGATAATTTTTTCAGAATATGAAGAAGATAGTATGCCTATGGAAGAATTTGAAGAAAAAATGAAAGAACGACATTTTTCTCAATCCCTTAAGTGGTTAGAGTTGAATATTGAAAAATTTATTACTGTTAAAGTTCTTAAAGTAGAAGATGAAGCCATGCGTATGCAAATTTTTTAAAAGAGTTTAAAGGAATTTAGTCTCTAGTCTATGTTTCCTCTTCATCCAATCAGGTAAAAAGCGATCTAATAATAAATAGAAATCCTTACTGTGATTAAAATGAATCAAATGACAAAGCTCATGTATAATAACGTATTCTATGCATTCTTTAGGACTTTTAATTAGATTTGGATTTAGAGTTAGATTTCCAGATTTGGAAAGACTTCCCCAGCGTTTAGCCATTTTTCTAATTTTTAATTTAGGTTTATCATTAACTGATAGTTTATTCATTCTTTTGAATTTTTGCCAAATCTCTTCAAAAACTTTTTCAAAATGATACTCAGCTTTATCTCTATACCAAGATTCCAAAAGGTTTTTTATATAATTAGAATTAGTTTTCTTAGTATGAATCACGAAAAAAGGTCTTTCTAAAGTCACAGTAGAATTCAAGCGATAGACACTTTCACCCTCTAATAAGTCATTTAGATCTATGATTTTTAAACGAAAAGCTGAACCTAAATAATAATGGGTTTCTCCACCTACATAAAGTCTTACAGGGTTTTTTAGCAAAAATTGATCAAAATATTTTAACTGCTTATTTATCCAAGTAGCCTTTTGCTGAACCTTCTTCTTAACATCTTCTAGAACAAGACTTAATGGAGCTTTTACGACTATAGTTTTATCTGGATGAACTGAAATCTCAAGAGTCTTTCTTTTAGACTGTAAAACCTCAAATTCTAAATCTTTAGTTCCATAACTTATAGAACAGTAAATAGGTAGACTTGGCAAAAGCTATTTTCTCCTAGATCTCATTAACTGCATTAATTTTGAAATTATTTCATCTATGTCATCTAAACTAAGACTATACTTATCTTTTAACTCATCAAATAAATAGTCATCAATATCATTTTCAACAAATTTCTTAGAATCTTCGTCATTCCAAAAATCAACTTTCCAATATTGATTGAAAATAAACTGTATTCTCTTAGCAAAATTAAGTGCTAGTAAATTAAGCTCATCATCAATAATAGAAACATTAGTCTCTTTAAAAAGTTTTTTTATAAGTGCAAATAAAGCACAAGCTTCATCATCATCAGCGATAGCTTCAGGCACATCGTTACGCTTTTTATTTTTCACAGCTTCTCTAATCTCTGAAATTCTTTCAAAATATTTAAGATCTGTTATTCTCTTCGCTTTAAAGTCATCTATAGCTTGCTGAATTAGCGTAGAGAAGTTTTCATAAAAAACAGGATCTTCCTCCATCTTCTCAGTTATAGTTTTTTTCGTAGCGTGAGCTATAGTATCTGCTCTCGATGCATAAGATTTATCTGAATAAATTCCCTGAGCCTCTTTTAAATCATTAAAAGTCTCATCATTAAAGATATCTACTGGCTCATTTAACTGCGTAACCTCACTTGCCTGGATATGGGTATCTAAAAGCTTTTTTATTTTAGGCTCATAATCCCTATAATCAACGGCATCAGCGTAACGATGCTTAACTGTTTTTTTTAATTTATCAAAACGCTTAAGATCTTTCTTATACTCTGCTATTTTTTCCTGACAAGTATTTTCCATAAACTTACTTGTAGCAAGAGCAGTGGCTAAAGTTTTAGAAAATGCGTAAAAACACTGATAAAAATCATCTCTTAGCTCTTCATCTGCTAAGAGAACTTCATAAGCTTCATCATCATATGGATTTGTAATAGTTTTAAAGATTCCTAACAAATCTTGATGCCTAGCTGCAAGAAAGTGAATCTCAGAATCTACTCCCTTGAGAGCTTCCGAAACATCTTTTTTTTCGAATCCTTGAAAAGCGTCATAGACTTCTAAGGCCTGATCTAAGTTACCTAAAATACTCTCATAATCTACAATATAACCAAAATCTTTTGTAATTCCTCTTTCTTCATCTTCATAAAGTCTATTTACCCTAGCTATAGCTTGTAAAAGAGTATGTTCTTTAAGTGAACGACATAGATAGAGAACAGTGTTTCGCGGTGCATCGAAGCCTGTAAGAAGTTTATCTATGACAATTAAAATTTCAGGTTCATCTGATTTTTTAAAAGATTCTATTATCGACTCTAAATACTGAATTTCAGTGCCATAGCGCTTCATCATAGTAGTCCAAAATTTAGCTTCAGGACTATCAGGCTCAGAGTCAACATCTTGGATTCCTTCTCTTAGATTAGGAGCTGACATGATAATTTCAGTATTAATATCACCAATTTCTTCTAAATATTTTTTATACTTAATAGCTGCTTTCTTACTTGGACTGACTAATTGAGCTTTAAAACCTGTTCCTTGCCAGTTTCTTTTAAAATGTTCAGCTATATCAAAAGCTCTCATATAAATAACTTGATCCGTTTCGTTAAGAGTCTTTGCTTTAGAATATTTTCTTTTAAGATCGGCTTTCTCTTTCTCTGAAAGATTTGCTGTATGTCTCTCAAACCACAAATCTATTGCTTTATCATTCTGCTCTATATTAACGTGTCTTCCTTCGTAGAGTAATGGCAAAACAGCCCCATCATCCACTGCCTGACGAATAGAATAATGTGGTTCAATCAAATCTCCAAATTTACTAAAATTATTTTTCTCTGTTTTTAGAAGAGGAGTCCCTGTAAAAGCTATGTAAGAAGCATTCGGTAACATCGCTCTCATACTCGCTGCAAAAGAACCAAATTGAGTTCTGTGACTTTCATCTACTAGAACAAAAATATCATTAGATTCATTCTTAAACTGAGTCGCTGAGAAAGCTCTATCAAATTTATGAACTAAAGTCGTTATGATTTGTTTTCCATCTTTAATGTGTTTAATAAGGTTTCTAGCAGAGCTTGCTCTAGCCTTTTCAAGTCCACAAGCATGAAAAGTATTTCCGAGCTGTTTATCAAGATCCTCTCTATCAGTAACTAATATGATTTGTTGTTTTTCAATCTCACTATCATTAATAATTGCTCTTGCAAGCATTACCATAGTAAGTGACTTTCCAGAACCTTGTGTATGCCAGATGACACCACCTTTTCGTTTGTCAGTATGATCTTTAGTTTTAATTCTTCTAAGGCTAGATTTTACGACGAAGTATTGTTGATAACGAGCAATTTTTTTCAAACCAGCATCAAAGACTATAAAGCCATAACTAAGGTCTAGCAGTCTTTCAGGAGAGCAAAGAGCGTAAAGATTTTTATCCTGCTCAGTGACCAGCCTTTCACCTGCATTTTCTAAATTAGAAAAAAATTCTTTTTCTGTTTTAAAGTCTCTGTAAGAAAATAAAATTTCCTCATCTTTTTTATTAAGTTTTCTATTGATTAATTTAGAAACTTGCTTGTCATCTCCCTTTAATTCTTTCCATTTAGACCAGAATTTTTTAGGAGTTCCTGTCGTCGCATAGGCAAAATCATTTTTACTAATCGCGATTAGAAGCTGAGTATAGATAAAGAGTCTAGGAATATTTTCTTCCCACTGATTCTCTAAATGCTGTTCAATAGCATCTTTTAAAGAATCTTTTTCTGTATTATCTGGGACTTTAGCTTCTATAACAGCAAAGGGGATACCATTAATAAATAAAACTATGTCAGGTCTTTTAAGTTCAAGACTTCGTGTCTTTTCTATTTCAAATTCAGGAACTACGTGAAAGACATTGTTTGAAAAGTCTTTCCAATCTATGTAGTAAAGATCATAACTTCTATTATTCCCTTCTATAGACTGTTTTAGAGAAGTTCCTAAAGTAAGTAGATCATAAATCTTCTCACTCGTTTTCACAAGCCCGTCATACTGTGGGTTTTTAAGAGTTTGAATCGCAGACTGAATATTCTCTTCACTAAAAAGATATTCTTGTCCTTTAAAATTTATTCGATTTATTTTTTTTAACTGCTTCTCTAGAATGCTCTCTAGGATTATGTTTGATTTTTTCCCTTGCCTTTCTCTGTTTACTTCCTCTGGACTAAGAATCTTATAGCCTGAGTTTATCAGTAACTTTATGGCAGGGATTTGGGATTGGGATTTTTCGTTTTGGGGCATTAGAGGGTTTTTCCTTTATTTATGCTCTTGAATATAGTTCACATATTTTTTGGAACCAAGCTTGGATTTCTTCAAAAGCATTAACTTCATTTAGAGTATTCTTATTAATTGAATTTAAAAGAGAGCCATTAATCCTATCTTTTATATATTTCTTTGTCTTTTTATCTTTATTTAAAGAGGAATCATACTTTAAAACTAGATCAATAATATTTATCTCATCCCAGTTATCTTTATCTTCTTCGCTTATTTTAATATTAAATTCTTTTTCAATTAAGCTTGGCGAAAAATAATTTTCCATCATTAGTTTTTCAGTTAAAAAACCTTCAGAGCCATTCTTTTTTATAGATTCTATCTCTGATTTATATTTTTCATCATCATCTTTATCAAATAGATAAAAACCTTTTATATTTGAGCCTTCTATATAGCCTTTATCTATCCAACTTTTAAGACAAGAACCAAATAAAGGTAAAACTTTTATTTTAGTTTCTTTATCTAAGTCAATAATAGTTTTAAATTCGTCAATATTTTTATTCAATGTTTTTAAAAACCTAACATCAGTCTCTCCTTCTAAAAATATTGAAAATTTTGAAATGTAAGGTAATGTGCCCAGAGTTTCAGCTATATCATACAATTTTCTTTCAGAATCATTTTCTACAACAACTTTGTTATCATCAGCTTTTATATAAATCAAATTTTCTTCTGAACAAAGTTTGGCAATCTCAGGAGAATGAGTGGTAACAAACAATTGATTACTATCCTTTTGTGCAAGTTCATTTAAAGCATTAATAAGCATTACCTGATGATTAGGATGTTGAGCTGTCTCAGGTTCTTCAATAGCATAGATAATATCTTTTTCCGTATCCTGCTTTAATTCTGCTTGCGCTCTAAAATAGTTAAGTAAAATGAGTCTTCTAACCCCACTCCCTCTTTTATTAAGAGGAATATTATCATCACCTAAAAAAGAAAATGAAAATAATGAATCCCAAGGCTTATGACTAATCTCAGTTTTAAGCTGATTTGCTATTTCAGGAGACATTTCGTGTAATTTCTCAATAGTTCTCCTACTCATTTCCTGTATTTTTAGATCAATATCTCTCTTAACAGCCTCTAATTCTTTGTCTAAGCTAGCAATAGCCTGCTTAGTAATGGCTTTTAAAGGATCTTGTACATCTTTATCACTGTCTCTATTTGATCTATCAGATTGGAATAGAAAAAATATAGGTAACTCCTTTTTAATTGAATTCCATAACTTTGCAGAATCCTCATTTTTAAATTCAATCTCTCTAGAACTCAAATCTATTGAAGCATATGATTCATAGATAACCTCTCTAATATTAGAATTAACTCTTTTATCACAAGTTTTATTTTTTTCTTCAAGAATCTTTTTCAATTCACTATTTTTCAAGGTTATTAAAGGAACTGAGATTTGATTAAAATAATTAGCATTTACTAAAACCTGTAAAGATGTAACTGTTATTTTATCTTTTTTACAGTCCCACCTTTTCACAATCTCCAAATCACCATCAGCATTAAGTAAGTATTCTTTTCTTAGAGTAGTTTTAATCTCCGTATCCTTAGTATCGATACTATATTCTTTATCAGGATCAACAGAAAAAATTAATCTAATTTCAATAAATTTACTCTCCGCGTGAATAGATAGATCTGATATGTCAACCTTATGGTAATCCTCACCTAAAAATATGCCAAGTGCTTCTAATATTGAAGACTTTCCAACATCATTTTTCCCAACTATTACATTTAGTGATTCATTAAAGTCAATTTCTGTATCCAAATGGCTTCGAAAGTTTTTTAAAATCATTTTTTTTATTTTCATACTAAAATCTCTCCTGATAAAAGTTTTTGCATTAAGCCTTGTTTTTGTTTTTTTAATAAATTCAAATTTCGAATATTATTTTCATAATCACGGTGAAGTAACATCAATCTAATAGAAATTTCTCTTTGTTTACTTATTTCTTTAGGAAAAACTATCTCTAATTTCAAGACCTGATTTTTTGAAATATTAAATCTTGTAGCTCCTTGCCCCAATTTAATAATTTGTTTCCTAAAAACCCTTGATCTAAAGTAATACTTTAAAAAGTCTAAGTCAAATTTGATCTTTGATCTCCAACCAAAACAAAAACTGTTTAAATATACAGATTCCTCTATGTCATCACACAAGACTGAACTAACCCCCACTTCTGATGGTATTTCAGATGAAATAGTAAAAAAAACATCACCTTTCTCAACTAAGTTTTGTTTTTTGTTATTGGATTCTAGGTTAACTTTCTCTAAAGAATTTATATCAACTGAATAATTTGAGAATATATTTGTGTAAGGAATGAATGAACTTCCATTCCCTAAATCATCTTTAGAAATACTAACCAAGCCAGAAAAAGCTTCACCTAAATCACCTAGAGTACTTCTTCTCACATTCTCAGAATTTTTAATAAAGTTTAAATCAAAAAACACTTTATCCCTAACCCACTCAAACCTCTTCTTCTTAAGCTCAATAAGCTTTTCGAGCTTCTCAATAGCTTCAGACCAAGTATCTAAAATAGAAACTATTTTTTTTTGTTGAGGAAGTGGGATGTTTGGTATTAAAACATTCCCAAGCATTTCTTGATTTAAATTAGAAATATTTGTTCCTCTGCCATCTCTTTTTAAAGACTTTTTTAAAACACCATATTGCATAAGTAAGCTAATGTATTCTGGAATAAAGTTTGCTTTTTTTTGTAAACGAGCACGAATAGTAAACCCTGAATGAGTCAGAAATTTTTCATTAGAGTTAATTAATATGCATCTACCAACTAAATTTTTGTTACCATTAAATCTAACAAAAACCAAATCATTTTTCTTCAAAAAATAGGACTCATCAATATTTTTATCAATACTCAAAAAAGGTATAGATTTGCATTGACTTAGTAAACTAAAATCTTTGAAATCACCGACACCTAATACTTGAATTAAATTTTGCCCCTCAGAAGGTGTAAAATTAATACCATTTTTAAAATCAGCTACCTCTCCAAGCCTAACCATCTCCCACCCCTCAGGCAAAGCCTTCTGTTTCTCTTTCTTTAATTTACTTTCCACTTAATCTTCCTCAAAATTAATCTTTAACCCTCTTCCAAACCCTGACTCAGTTTTTCGAGTTCATCATCAAAATCTGATTTAAAAAACTTATCCTGCTCAATCCTAAACTTCTCAAACTCAGTCTCAGCATAATCTTTAGCAATTTTGGCGCTTATAGTTCCAGCATCTTTTAAAATCTCTCTATCATCAAACTCTAAAAATTTATCTAATCTTTTAGCCCAATCAGCCATATACATTGGTATTTGACGCTTAGCTCTATCCTCCGCTAATTCTAAATATGCATTCACTATTCTTCCTAAAGAGTCTAACTCTTCTGCGCTTAAATAATTTTTAGCAATACTAACATCAGTTTTTACAATTTTTCCATCAGGTGAATTTTCCCATGAAGTCAATCCCATATTAGGTTTAGAGCTATCTGCTCTTTTTTTAATCAATTCAGCAGCGGTATGTCCATGAATCGCATAATGTAATTTATTTTGTACCTTAGCAAAAAACTCTTTAGTTGTAGGTGCTTTTTTATCATAGTCGACACTTGTGGCATAAATATCAGTAATTTTCTGATAAAAACGTCTCTCACTAAGCCTAATTTCACGAATTTCAGCAAGTAAATGTTCAAAGTAATCTTCGTTAAGAAAATTACCATTCTCCATTCTCTTTCTGTCTATGACATAACCTTTAATCGCGAACTGCTTTAAAACTTCTGTAGCCCAACGTCTAAATTCTGTAGCCTTGGGGGAGTTTACTCGGTAACCCACAGCAATAATCGCATCGAGATTATAATATTCAATATCCCGTGCAACGTTCCTATTACCCTCTTTTTGAACTGTTCGGAAATTCCGAACAGTTGATTGTTTATCTAATTCACTAGTTTCAAAAATATTTTTCAAATGCTCACTTATAGTAGCCTTACTAACATCATATAAAGCCATGAGCATTTTCTGACTTAACCATATAGTCTCATTTTCATATCTGACTTCGATACCTTCATCAGCAGACTTACTAGTAAAGATCAAAAACTCTGCTGTGCTGTTTCTTATAATTAAGTTTTTTATTTCTGCCATATCTTTTATATTTCATTTAATATTCTGTAATCAGTTCAATACATTCATTTTTAGGTAACTCAAACAAACCAAACCCCACATACAATAACTAAAAGCTTTAACCCTGTAATTTTTTTGTTCCTTTAGAAAGTTTCTTCGCTTCAGATTTTAAACGTCTCTCTACTTTTTTAACATCCTCTTCAGCAGGTAAATTTTCAGGAATTATGTCACTTTTTTTCAGCATTTCTCGCATATTTTCATTATTTTTCACATGCTCAGAGCTGATTTTTTCCTCGCCTTTAATATTTAAATTCTTTTTTACATTATAATTCGTTATTTCATTGGCTAAATCTTTTGCCTTCATCGTCACTGTAGGTAAAAAATCGGCTAAGGCTCGATTAGTAGGAACAGACAATTTTGTTTTCATGGTTTTAGTATCATTTCCACCAAAAAGAGCTGTATCACCTCTACTTCGAATCAAAGCAAAACCTCTACTGTCAACTCCTCGTTCAAACAAAATACTAGAAAGCTCTTTTTCAGAACTGGTTAGTTTTTCTCTAGCCTGCACCCTTTCTAGTTCAGCTAGTTTTTTTTCTAAAACTTCTTGCTTCCTTGTCTGCGTAGCGAAATAAGTCATAGCAAAAGCTATTTCCTGCTTACGTGGATCACCATTTTGAGCAATTAAATAACAAGCATATCTTGTTAGTTTAATATCATTTATTTTACGACCCGCTGTACTACCTAGTTCGACCATTTTCCCGACGTCAAGAAAATGGTCAATAACTTGATTATTAGAGCCTTTACAAGCTTCTTTCGCTTTTACTATTACTTTCTCAAAATTATTCCACTTACTATAACCAAGTAAAAACTGTAAATCTCTTGCTAGCCAATATTCTACTTCATCCTCTTGATAAGAATGTGCTTCAAAATTTTTACTTAATTCATATATTACTTCTTTTTCCATAATTTACTCTTCCAAAACCCCCAACTCTGCCAAAATCTCTTTCATCCTTCCCCTAGCTGTATCAAGCTCAGCCTCCAGCTCTTCAATCTCTTTCTGCACAGCTTTAATATCTATTTCTTCCTCTTCTTCGAAGGTATCTACGTAGCGAGGGATATTAAGGTTAAAGTCATTTTCTTTAATCTCCTCAAAACTCGCTAGGTGAGAGTATTTCTCTATCTCTTTACGCTCATTATAAGTGCTTAAAATCTTTTCTAAGTGCTCTTTTAAAAGTAAATTCTGATTTTTCCCAGATTTGAAATCTTTACTAGCATCTATAAAAAGAACATCTTTTTTATTTTCATTCACTGCTGAAGCTTCTCTTGAACGATCAAAGACTAAAATAGCGACTGGAATAGAAGTAGAAGGAAATAAATTAGCGGGTAAACCGATAACAGCATCTAAAAGATTATCTTCTATAAGTTTAGTTCTAATTCTCCCTTCAGAAGCAGCTCTAAATAGCACTCCATGAGGTACTACTACAGCTATTCTGCCTTCTTTTGCTTTTGCAGACTCAATCATATGACTAATAAAAGCATAGTCACCTTTAGATTTAGGGGGAATCCCTCTCCAAAAACGGTTAAATTCATCAGCCTCTGCTTCTTCTGCTCCCCATTTATCAAGTGAAAAAGGAGGATTCGCGACTATATTATCAAACTTCATTAACTTATCATTCTCTACTAAAGTAGGGCTTGTAAGAGTGTTACACCAATCTATACGAGCGGAATCTGCTCCATGTAAGAACATATTCATTCTACATAAAGCCCAAGTGCTACCATTTACCTCCATGCCGTATATAGAGTAATTCTTGTCGGTGACAAGCTTTGCAGCTTCTATTAAAAGACCGCCAGAACCACAAGAAGGATCACAGATACGAGCACCAGACTTAGGAGCACATAGTTTAGCTACTAATTCAGAAACTTCATGAGGAGTATAGAACTCTCCCGCTTTCTTTCCTGCATCAGAAGCGAATCTTTCTATAAGATAAATGTAACTATTACCGATAAGATCTCCAGAAATCTTACTAGGACTCATATCTAGTTTATCTTTATTAAAATCTTCTAAAAGACTTTTAAGTCTTCTATTTCTATCCTTCGCTTTACCTAGGTTAGCTTCAGAATTAAAATCTATATTTCTAAAAACACCTTCTAGTTTAGCTTTATTAGCAGTTTCTATAGCATCTAGCGCTTCATTTATAAGTTCACCTATATTAGTTTCATCTCGCTTATCATAGAGGTTATAAAAACTAGAACCCTCTGGTAGAACGAATCTTTCACGCTCAAGCTTTCTACGGATACGAACATCATCATCACCATATTGTTTTTTATACTCCTGATAATGATCTTTCCAAACATCTGAAATATACTTCAAGAAAAGCATTACCAGAATATAATCTTTATAGCTAGCAGCATCCATAACGCCTCTAAATGTGTCACAAGCCGCCCATAGTGCGTTGTTTATGTCTTGTTGTTTAGTTTTTTGTTCTTCTTTAATGATAGTTTGATTCATGTTACACCTTCTCTAATATACCTTGACTTAATTCAAATCTTTTCTCTAGAAGCGCAGCTTCAAGCTTTTTTACCTGAAAAGATAAAATAAAATATTCAGAAACTCTCTTTTGAGTTTCAAGATCAGGTAGTTTAAAGCTTAAATCTCGAAGCACTTCTTTA
>CALBDR010000243.1 GCA_937927525.1 uncultured Candidatus Melainabacteria bacterium | reverse complement strand
TTTAGGACCAGAGCATGCAATTTCTAGAAACCACCACATTAATGTGTTTGATGGTTTACCCACTTTAGCAAAATTAAAGATACTTGCTCGGAAGTATGACTGGGATTCTGATAAGATTAGTCAGATATCAGAAGACAAACAAAAATATACCATCGAGATGGTAGCAGATCTTAAACCAGTAACTCATATTGTAGACTTGTTTAAGCAACTCTCCAAAGAAAATTACAAAATTGGTGTGTGCACTAACTCAGTAAGGAAGACTGTACTAACAGCTCTTGCCAAAACTGAGCTTATGGAGTATGTTGATATCGTCCTTTCTAACGAGGATGTAAAGAATTCTAAGCCTCATCCAGAGATTTACTGGAAGGCTATGTCGATGATGGGAGTACTTCCAGAAAATACTCTAATTGTTGAAGACTCACCAAAGGGATTGTTGTCAGCAATCCGGTCAAATGCCAAGTATGTTAGAGTTGATTCTCCTAATGACGTCAACATTTCTAACATTCATCCAGAATTAAAAGGTAAGAAATTGAAAAAAGTTTGGCAATCTAAAAATCTTAACGTGATCATTCCAATGGCTGGAGCAGGATCTCGGTTTGTTGCTGCTGGATACACTTTTCCTAAACCTCTCATCGACGTTGATGGTCGACCTATGATCCAAGTTGTAGTGGAAAATCTTGGTATCCAAGCAAATTATATTTTTGTTGTCCAGAAAGAGCACAGGGAAAAGTATGCACTCGACACTCTTCTCAACTTGATCACAAAAAATAATGCTACGATTGTAGAAGTTGATGGAATGACAGAGGGTGCTGCTTGTACTGCCCTCCTTGCTCGCGAGCATATCGACAACGATGACCCATTATTCTTTGCAAATTCTGATCAATTTGTAGAATGGGATTCGATGGACTTCATGTATGACATGCAAGAGACTAAAGCTGACGGAGGAATTGTTACATTCAAGGCAACTCATCCTAAATGGTCCTTTGCTCGTATTGATAAAAACTTAGATGTAGTAGAAGTTGCAGAGAAAAATCCAATCTCTGATAACGCTACTGTAGGATTTTACTATTGGAAACATGGATCTGATTTTGTAAAGTATGCAGATCAGATGATTGACAAGGATACTCGAGTAAATGGAGAGTTCTATGTCTGTCCAGTTTTCAATGAAGCGATTCAAGACGGTAAGAGAATCAAGTCATACGAAGTAGAAGGTATGTGGGGTCTCGGTACTCCAGAGGATTTAGTTAAGTTTCAGAACAAGGGGCCAAAATGACAAAGGCTATTATTGAAGTTGGCGTTAACACTGGCCAGGATGTTGCAAATATTTACGGTGATCATTGGAAGAAAGGTTACAAGTACTACGGATTTGAACCTGTACCCTTTCTTGCTGAGGTAATTAACAAGCAACATGGCACCAGACCTGGCTTCGAGTTAATTCAAGATGCTGTTGATGTCGATGAGGAACCTAAAAAGTTTAACATCCAAAACATCTCAAACATGACTGGCGTAAGTTCTCTGTATGAAATTAACGAAGAGATGGATCCACACTTCAAGAGTCCTTATTTTAAGTACAGTGACACTACTACTGTCAACTGTAAGCGAATGGATACGTTTATTGAAGAGAAGAATATTTCAGAAGTAGTGTATCTTCACTGCGATGCCCAAGGAAATGACATTAATGTTCTCAAGAGCTTTGGGGATCACCTTGATAAACTCAAGGCTGGTGTAGTTGAAGCATCGAAAGATGAGTTCCTTTACACATATAAAGAGAACTCTCAAGAGAACATCGAGAAGTTCCTAACTGACAATGGCTTTGAAGTAACAGAAGTCAAAGCAAATGACTCTACTGGGTTAGAAGTAAACATTCATTTTGTGAGGAAGTAATGAAAATTGCAATTTGTGTAAGTGGACAGCCAAGATTTACAAACTTTGGAGCATATCACCAAAAGAAGTTTGCTGATATGTTGTCACATGATGTGGACTTCTATGTTCAGACTTGGTCTCAAGAGGGTGTTGAGGAAAGGGCTGATGAGCTATTTGCGAATTATAATCCTAAAAGAGTTAGAATCGACACTCAATATGCACCAACTCAGTACTCTGATCATTTTGATAAGATCAGAGGCTTATCACAACACTATGCTCATCACTTGTGTCAGTCTCAGATAGAAGATATCAACCAGTATGACGTTATTATTAGAACCAGACATGATACGATGATCAACACCGACCTTATGGATGAGATTGAAGCTCTTATCCAAAGAGTGTATACGGAGAACACAGTAGCTGGTTTTGGATTCTATCCGGATTACGATGATGAGCCTTATATCACTAAGCATTTGAATGAGCCATCTCATCGAGGATTTAGTCAATATCCAACATTTGATGATTGGGCTATCGTAGGTCATAGAAATCAATGGAAAAAGTTTGAGACATCGACCGAAGAGTTTAATAAGTTGTTGGATGAGATGTTCATGGATCCTCGTAATGAGCATTTTAACAACTCATATGACCTCTATGGATCACAAAAGAAGGTCTGTATTCCAGAATTAGTTTGGTATAACTTGTTAGATCTCAATCTGACCAAACCTTTCTATGTTGGACATGGATATGCCTACCTTGCTCGACCAACTTTAAGAAGTTCTGTTGGATCAAAAATGGTTCAACACATGCAGCCAAGCGATGTTAGAAAAGCACTGCGTCAAGGCTGGGTAAACGGAGCAGCAGTTCTACAATATAGTATTACCATTTGATATATACCTCTATACGTATATTACCATTTGATAAATACCTCTATATGTATAGGGGGTGTAATGCTAGAATTATTAACAGAAGCTAAAAATCTTCACATGGAGCACCTTGAGGATAATATCCTCAACGGTGGAGTCGACGGTACCAGGCAGACTATCAATTTCCTTAGATCATTAAGGGATATGCTGTCTGGTACATCCTCGTCATCCGTCAATGTTACTGTGAAGTGGGATGGTGCACCTTCTATCTTTGCCGGCACTGATCCTAGAGACGGAAAATTCTTTGTTGCTAAGAAAAGTATCTTCAACAAGAACCCTAAAGTCTACAAAACAAAACAAGATATCGATGACGATCTCTCTGGCGATCTTAGAGAGAAGTTTTTGTTAGCTCTTAAGTACCTTCCTCAGTTAAGAATCGACGGTATTGTCCAAGGCGACTTCCTTTATTCAAGAGATGATCTTGGCATCGAGCGGATTAACGGTAAGAGATATCTAACGTTCCACCCTAATACTATTGTATATGCTGTCCCAATGGACTCAGAGCTTGCATATGACATGAGAAGATCTAAGATGGGTGTAGTTTGGCATACAAAGTATGTTGGAAAAGACTTCGAATCATTAAGTGCTCAATACAATCAAGATATTGTTAGCACTATGAGGAGATCTAATAACGTTTGGTTTACTGATGCAACTTATAGAGATGTATCAGGTACAGCAACAATGAACTCCAGTGAAACTATGGAAGTTAATCAGCTGCTGAGCCGAGCTGGAACATTATTTAATAAGATAAAGAAGCGTGAGTTTGACAGAATAGTCGACAACGATGATTTACTCACAAGACTCAAAACATTTAATAATACAAAGGTTAGAGATCAGCAACCTATTGGCAATCCTGTTGATCATGTTAATCAATTTGTAGATTATATTAATGCTTTCTTTGACAAAGAATTAGATAAGAGAACTACAAATCGAGGCAGAGAGGGTGTACAACTCAAACGTCGTAATATTCTTAAAGATTTGTATCCAGAAGAGCTAGTTAAAATTTTTATGATCTATAACATAATTATAGAGTGTAAGAAGATACTTATCAAAAAACTAAATAGAGCATCTAGCTTGGATACTTTCCTTTTGACCAATAAGGGATTTAAAGTAACCAATCAAGAGGGGTTTGTAGTTGCAGATAGATTTGGTTCTAATGCCGTCAAACTGAT
>CALBDR010000242.1 GCA_937927525.1 uncultured Candidatus Melainabacteria bacterium | reverse complement strand
GTTGGTAATTGCGCCTCGGCGCTCGTACAGGGTGTTCAATACTACATTGAGAATCCCGAAGATACCATCGGTCTCATGTATCAAGAGATCGGTGGATATAAGGCGGAAGATATCGAATTTGTGGTCGGATTCGATGTCGATGCACGTAAAGTAGGACAGCGTCTCAACAAAGCTTTGTACGCTAAACCCAACTGCAACATGCAAGTCTTTCCCCCAGACCACGACATGAGCTGTATCGCTTCTGGAGCTAAAGTTTATCGTTCACCTACTCTCGATGGTATCGCTCCTCACATGAAAGACCTTCATGAGGACATTACTTTCTTGGAAGATGCTGCTCACGAACCCATCACGGCTGCAGAATATCGTCAGATTCTTCAGGACCACAAGGTTGATGTTCTTCTCAACTATATGCCTGTAGGTTCCGAAGAAGCGGCTCGTTTTCATGTTGAAAATGCTGTAATGGCTGGCGTTCACGTTGTTAACTGTATGCCGACCTATATTTCGACTGAAGATGCTATGGGTCTTGAAGATCTTGCTTTCCGTTATGGCGTGACTCTTGTCGGATCTGACATGCGTTCTGATTATGGCGCGTCTCGTCTTTCCGAAGTACTTCAAGGATCCATCATGGATTCTGGTTTGCTAGTTACTCAGCACATTCAGGAAAACAAAGCTTCTGGAGCTACTCAAGGTGACATGCGTCGTACTGGTCGTACAGCTAACACTGACTTCTTGAATATGGCTGTTAAAGATCGTCTACACAATAAGCATATCTCTAAGGAGAACGTGCTTAACGGTCAAGCGGCTGTTCGTGGTAAAGATATCGCTGGTCTTACAATGTATGCCGGTCCTTCTCTTACCGTGTTTCAGAAGCCTGGTGGCGAGTACATCGGAAGTGACAACAAGATCGCTAACATCGATATGGTATTCTGGGGCTGGGCTGGAGCTCGTTACGAACTGACCGCTCGTTTGTCTGTTCAAGACTCTCCTAACTCTGCTGGTATCGTATACGATGCTATGCGTTTCTGTAAGGTGGCTTCTGAGATGGGTATCGTTGGTTACCTTCGTGGTCCTTCGGCTCACTCACAAAAGACTCCTCCGGTTCAACTTAAGACTGCAGATTCTAAGTTCGAGTGTGACGCTCTCGCTCGTCGAGAACTTACAAGCTATACTCGTCCGCAGCTTAAGACGAACAATCCTAAAGTGGAGGACATGCTTTACACGTTCCAAGCATCTAAATCGGATTACGAGTAATGCAAATTAATACATTCGATATCGACGGCGTCATATTCATGGACGAGTATGACGGCGTCTATCCGGGACCAAACGATGTTATCATCACCGGAAGATCTTTTGAAGAATATGAAGAAACTTCCGCTATGCTTAAAAGCAAAGGCATAAATAACATGGTATTCATGAATCCTTTGCCTTTCGATGAGAAAACTCGAGAGTCTTCAGGAGAACACAAGGCGAGTACTATTGCTAAACTTCAGCAGTCTGGATACAAGATCGGTATTCACTTTGAAGATGATCCTATCCAAGCTGCCGTAATCAAGAAAAACGTTCCAGATGTTAATGTGGTTCTTCTTCAACATGATCTAGTTGAAAAAGAAAATGTGAGGCATGTAAATATATGATTGATGCTACCGGAAGAAAATATCCAGAAGCAGACCATTTTGAATCAGGCGATCCCAACTATCCTATCGACCTTTACTTCGATATTTGTGATGTGGAAAAGTTCAAAGACTTCAAGTACTTTGTGGGCGAAGTCAACAAACGAGCTGAGTGGCAAAAAGGTCTAAGAGAGTCGTACGATTACGAAGAATACGCTCTCAATCCGGATACCGAATACTTTCACCCTATGATTACATACGACGATCGTATGGTCTATATTGCTGAGAATATTGTGGGTCTTCCGGATGAAGAGCTTTCAATGTATAATAAGATCGGTAATACCATCATCTCTCACTTCTATGGAGCTCGTGGTATTCACCAGATCGCTACTCGTCAGAACGATCCGAAAAAAGCTCATGTTGACTTTGAAAACTATTTCAAGTCCGGTGAGCGTGAATTTGTTCGAAATAACCTAGAACTGGCAGGTCCTGCAGGCTTGCCAGTTTACGGTTCTACTGAATTGCGAACTTCTCTCTATGGAGCTTCGAATCAGTATCAGCTTGAACGATTCGGTGACAAAGAGCGAGTGCATCCCGGTAACATCATGGACTGGGT
>CALBDR010000241.1 GCA_937927525.1 uncultured Candidatus Melainabacteria bacterium | reverse complement strand
CCCCAAACTACCCTTCACTACGTGAAGAAATTATAAAATTAAAGACATTAGCTGACAGTGATCCAAACTACGATATTGAACAGGCAAAAAGTTATGCAACAAGATCACCGTTACAAACTACCTTTTTTGAAAATCTTGATGAATTATTGAAATTAGATGTTAGTTCAAGTGACTCCCCCCCCGATAATGTTTCAAACTTATACAATAATTTGCATAGAACCCTTTATCAGATAAAGTACTCAAAAGAATTTCCAACATCTACAGCAGGATCTAAATGGATCAATAGACTAGAATCATCCGATCAAAACAAAGAGTGGAAACTTTTAATGAACTATATTATATCTATAGATATAGGAAATGATAATTTCAAACGAGTATTAGATTTAAATCCAGCTTCAAATTTAAAAATTAATCCACGATCAAAAATCGAAATAATCCCAATCCTCAATAAGATCGAGAAACCTTTACTGACATTAGCATTGACCGACGTCCCCTTGAATGAGATATTTAAAATCAATGAAGATGGAAGTTACTCCCCTAAACTTAACAAACTAATTCTACTAGATAAGATACTAAAATCTAGTAATGATGACGAAAACAAAAGATATGAAGAGTACTCAGTTCCCCCAGGTGATACTAACCATGACGTATGGCTTGATTCATGGTTAAGAGTATTACTAACGAAACCGATTCAAAATGATGATTCTACAGAAATAAAATTATACAAAACAATATTTCAAATTTTCAATGATCAGTTATTTAATGAAGAGACTATTCACTTAGAGGGGAATCGGCGAGAAGTAGTTGAAAACAAAATTTTAAATACTATACTAAATTTTTCTGAAAAGAAGAAGGAATTTGCTTTAGAAAGACTTGAGAATTTAAAGGAGTTTTTTAATTTTGATGATAACTCAAAAAGACTTATACACAAATTCCTAAATGAGTTAGAAAAATACCGTGATGAACCATTACACGAACTAAAGTTTAAAAATAAAACTGATGGAAGGTATAGCCTCTACCCTGGAACTGAAGAACACTTAAAAAGAGTAGCTACTTGGATTAGCTATGGTGGAATTACCAGTGACTCCCCTCCATGGGGTGAAAATGAAGAAGGCTATCTAAAAGCTATGAATGAAGCTGTTGAGATTGCTTTAAAGGTTGAGGATTTACATAGAGGCTTTCTAGCTAATGCCTATGACGCTAAATCCCTTCCTCATACAGAGGAATTTGAGATTAAGGGAATAAGAGGGCAAAGCATCAGTGGAGTCGTTCAAGATAATCAAAGCAATGATCTAATTGAATTTGGTAAAAATGCTTTTGATAAAGTTTATAGGATACATAGCTCAAACCCACATAAATATCCAGGATCAGGACTTCTACTAGAAGGAATGAAACCACAAATTGCTTTTGGCTTCGGTGATTTAGATCTATCGAAAGATAGTGAGGAAAGAAACTCCTATCTTGAATATATTAAAGGATTAGCTTCAGATTTTTCCAATGCTGGACTTTTTAATATAGATACAGTAAATCAAGCTAGTAAATCTACATTTTTCTTTACTAGAGGCTTCATGGGAGTAATTCCACCTAAAGAGGAACCTTTTCTACTAAAAAACCACCAAAACCAAGATATTCCATATTCACTATTAATCTTTAATGATCACTTTGGAGAAAAAAGAAGAGGTGAACACGATAGAGTATTTCTAGTGCCAACCCAAATAATTAACGTAATACTAAATAGGTCAAAGGTAATACACGACAGTGAAATAGATCCAATGGATAACAAAAGAGACATCAACTTATTAGGGGAGATACTAAATTCTAAAAGACTACAGGAACTTAGTAATAAATTAGCAAAAGCTGATATTTTAAACTTGACTTGGTCAAGCAATATTGGTAGCCTCACGAATGCCTACCCACCATTTTCAGAGCCACACTTTAAATGGGAGCAAAATTTGAAAAATACTCGTGAAACTCAAGATTTATTTGGACATTATCATAAAACTCATGCACGAGGTTACTATGAAAGAAGAATAAGTAAAGAACTATATGAAAATATTTTCGTTCCACTCCAAAAGGTTCATACAGATGTCTATGAAAGTTCTTTAGCAATGATTAATTTGATGTACTTATATAAAACAGCATTATCATACTGGCACAAGGGACATACCAATCCTGAAAGAATAGATACATCTAGGGCAAATTCTGGAATTCAGGATACCAATGAAATGGATAATGGCGCCATAGCAATGGAAGATGCACCTGAACTTCAGAATGCAGATAGTCAAGAACCAGGAAATCATAATTACTATATGCTTGAAAGGGCCTATAAGTTACATAATCAAATAAAAGCTAAATTCAAAGATAAGCCAGAAGAAATTAAAAAGTCGATGTTCCCACTGCTCACTCTTGCAAATACATTCAACTGGTCAAGCCCACCTAATACAGTACCTTTCATAGATTTATATGACATGACTTTATATAGAGAAAATGATAAAGGAACTGATCTTCAAGCATTTCCTTTATCAATGAATGGTATCGATGATAAAAGCAAAGAATTATTTAAAGAAACATTTTTAACACATTTAAATAATGCAAATACCGATTTTCGTTTTTATCCCAGAGACTCTACTTTTTCCAAGAAGGGAAACCTACAAGAAGCAGATTACAATACCTATCTTAAATTACCAGATTATAATTAGGAGGAAAAATGCCAGAAACAACACCCACAAAAACACCCACAAAAACACCCACAACAACACCTACAAGAAGAGAAATTCCGGCTAGACCATTTATAACGCCTCAAAAAGATCCAGGCATTAAAGAGACCCCACCATCAGTATGTCTAGGAAAGTTTGATAGTAGAGCTACTGGAATGGAATTAGCGAAAAAATAATAATCAAAGCTAATACCGTCTAAAATATATTAAATGCTCAAAACAAGTGCATCTGAAATATTAAAAACAGTATTCGGCTACTCTGAATTCAGAGGCGCTCAGGAAGAGATAGTTAATCATATAATCTCTGGTAATGATGCTCTGGTTCTAATGCCAACTGGTGCAGGTAAATCACTATGCTATCAAGTACCAGCTTTAGCTCTAGATGGTTTAACTATTGTTATTTCCCCCTTAATAGCTTTAATGCAGGATCAAGTGACGGCTTTAAAAGAACTAGGTATAAAAGCTGCCTTCATCAACTCCTCTCTTAATATGGAAGAGACTTTTCAGATAAAAGAAGCTATGATAGATGGGGAGCTAGACATAGTATATGTTGCTCCTGAGCGTTTGGACACGGCTGACTTTTTAGATTGTTTGAGTGACTGCGAGTTAGCATTATTTGCTATCGATGAAGCTCACTGTGTTTCACAGTGGGGGCATGACTTTAGACCAAGTTACACTGAGCTTTCTAAATTAAAAAAAAGATTCCCTGATGTACCACGCATGGCTTTAACAGCTACAGCTGACTTAAGAACCCAGAAAGATATTATTAAATATTTAAATCTAGAAAAGGCACGTGTCTTTATTTCTAGCTTCGATAGAAAAAATATTCGCTATAAAATCCAAGCTAAAAATAATGAAAAAAAACAGTTACTAGATTTTATAAATAGTGAACACCCTAAAGACTCCGGCATAGTCTACTGTTTATCAAGAGCTAAAGTAGATAAAACAGTAAAATGGCTTCAAGAAAAAGGTTTTAACGCCTTCTCATACCATGCAGGTCTCAGCCCTAAAGTCAGAGAGAAAAACCAAGCCAAATTCATTAAAGAAGAGTCGGTGATTATGGTTGCCACTATAGCCTTCGGCATGGGCATAGATAAACATGATCTTAGGTTCGTAGCTCACCTAGACTTACCTAAAAGTATAGAAGCTTATTACCAGGAAACTGGAAGAGCAGGAAGAGATGGTTTAGACTCTAATGCTTGGATGGTTTATGGAGCTGAGGATATGGTCAAACTCAGACAGTTCATAAAAAATTCAGAAGCACCTAAAGAACAAAAAATTATCGAAAATAAAAAGCTCGATGATCTTTTAGGTTTAGCTGAGGCACTAGAATGCAGGAGAAAAATTTTACTTGAATATTTTGATGAAAAGCCTGAATGGGAGAAATGTAACAACTGTGATAACTGTTTAGAACCTAGATTAGGATTTGATGGTACGATTCCAGTCCAAAAAGCACTTTCGTCTATCTACAGAACTGGTGAACGATTCGGCATTCAATACAATATTAATATTCTCTTAGGGAAAAGTGATGAACGAGTTGAAAAACTTAGACATAACAAATTAAGTACCTTCGGGATAGGAACTGAATATACTGAAGCTCAATGGAAATCTATATTTAGACAAATGATAGCCTTAAATTTAATCGAAGTAGATATGGATTCTTATGGAATCTTAAAGCTAACGCCTAAGTCAAAAGAAGTTTTAAATGGAAAAAGAAAAATCTCACTATCAGAAGACATTAAAATAAATAAGACGAAGGAGAAAACTAAAGTAGCTAAAATCAAAGCAGACTTTGATCCTGAAAATGAACTTTTTAAAGAACTTAAAAAATTACGTCTTTCATTAGCTAAAGAAAATAAGCTAGCTCCATATATGGTATTTCATGATGCCACTCTTCATGCTATGGCACAAACAAAACCACAAAACCTCGATGAAATGAGTAAAATTTCAGGAGTCGGAGAGGCTAAACTTAAAAAGTATGGACAAATCTTCTTAGAGCAAATTTGCACAGAAATTATCCCCTCTTAAACTCTTCAAAACCTTAGTGGGAATATTTGCTTTATGTATAAAATATTAGTTCTAGTATTAATACTTTTATCCATAAATCCTGGTTTCTCTTATGTAGATACAACTCCAGCTGATTTTGAAAAACCTAGTCCTATTCAAATAAAACCATATATTTACCATCAATCAAAAATACAGAAATATACTGAAAAAGCTGTAGGTCAAGTAGTTCCACTAATGTTAGGTGGTGTAGTAACTGGACCAGCTAGATTTATAGAGCTTGGGAATAAAGCTTTAAAGTACTCAGAGCAGGCTAAAATGATGCGTTAAAAACTTATTTTATATAAAATCCTTCATCTTCAAGTAATTCAGGTGTTTCAGTATCCTGAATCATATCAAGAATATTAATTTCAATAACCCTAGCTATAGCAGTAACTGAAACATCAGTTTCTCTATCCTCAAAAGGGTCTTGCAGGTAATAAGCTGTTCTTTCAATTAAGAAGAAAGATGTACCTAATAAAAGATTTATAAAAATCTCAAGGCTAAAAGCTAAGTCAGTAAAGCCAAAAGGCAAAATAATAATAAATACATAAATCGATAAATGCAAAAGAGTGCTTTAGGTTTTAGGAAAAACAGTATTCTTAATCCTTTCACTCATACCCATAAGATCACAAAGATCTAAAACTGTATTCATTAAATGGATTTGTTGAAACTCATTTATAAAACCTTTTTCAAAGAAACTACGAATCTGCTTTGCATGCATATCTAAAATACCGTTAGGACTATTCATATGCTTAGAAACATAATCATATTCTTTTTTACTTAAATACTCACTTAAACGTTCAAAATGCTTTTTACCTCTTAAAGTATCACCCAATTCATAATTCCAGGCTATCTGTCTTTTAGCAAGAGCTTTTACTTCAGCTTCGATATCGCTCTTAGATTCCATCTTCAAAAAACACTTAGCTTCACGCACTAAACTTCTAGATTCACTAAGTATCTTCCCCCATATCTTTCGAGCTTCCCACCAACGGTCATATGCTTGTGCAGTTCTAAATGCAAGTAATAGGGAGATTAAAGTTCCGAAGACAGTTACAGCAGTCAAAGGGATTGAAAATATTTAGAAGCATAGGCTTTTACTAAATTAATTATCATTAAAATGACTTTCTAACTGATCAGCTGTACCGATATACTTACCATCTAAATAAACTTGAGGGGTAGTGGTTCCACCAGTGACATTAACCATAGATCTATTCGTAAGTGCATTACTTAGTTCAATCTCTTCAAAAATAATACCTTTATCGTTCAAAAGATTTTTTGCTCTAGCGCAATGAGGACAACCTTTTCTAGTAAACAAAGTTGCAAAAGAAGGAAACTTAATATCAGGATTTATAAATTTCAAAATCGTATCTGCATCAGAAACTTCGAAAGGATCACCTTCCTTCTCAGGTTCTATAAACATTTTTTCTACTTTTCTATCTTTAACTAACATAGAATAACGCCAAGATCTTTTTCCAAAACCAATCGCAGACTTATCTACTAAAAGTCCCATTTCCTCTGCAAAAGCACCATTTCCATCAGGAATAAGAGTAATATTATCGGCTTCTTGATCACGTGCCCATTCGTTCATCACAAAAGTATCATTAACAGATAAACAAACGATTTCATCAACACCATTTTCTTTAAAAAGAGGAGCAAGCTCATTATATCTAGGTAAATGAGTAGAAGAACAAGTCGGAGTGAAAGCACCAGGAAGAGCAAAAACTACAACCGTTCGATTTGTGAAAATATCATCACTATTAATAGTTTTCCAAGTACCATTTTCGATTACTTTAAATTCAATATTTTTTATAATTTCACCTTCACGGTTTGTAAGCATTAGATTCTCCTTTAGATTAAGTCTTTAAATATAATAGCTTAAAGGAATCAAAAGACTAAACAACCAGTGCAATATTTTTCAAATTATAAAAAGTTTCAGTCTTTTTACCATCATAAGTTGCAAACAATACTTTAGTATCATGTCCATTACCGACAACTATATTTCCATAATAGTCGACAGCAATTAAGCCCATCCTATATCTAGCTTTTTTTGCTGATTGCATTGCTTTTTGTATAGCTTTATTAAGCTCAACACCATCTTCAACCCTGGTAACAACTTTTGCTGCTAAAGCAAAACTAGTTATATACTCTCCTCTTCCAGTACAGGAAACAGCGCAATGCTTAGAAGCATAAGTACCAGCAACCGTGGCACTATCAGAGACTCTCCCTGGGATCTCATAACCAATTCCACCAGTGGAAGTGCCCGCACAAATCAATCCATTTGAGTCTAAGGCTACTACCCCTACAGTTCCAGTGTCACCAGACAACTTATCTGCATACTCTTTTAATCTATGAGGAGCAATGGGATTAAAATATTGAATCTTTTTCCTTCTTGCATATTCAGTAGCCTGTTCTCCACTTAAAACAGTATGCCTACCTTTAGAAAGTTGATCTGCAACATCAATAGGGTGTCTAACATTTCTTATATTAATGACACCAGAAAATTTATTAGATTTAGAATCCATAATTGCAGCTGACATTCTTACTTCACCATCTTTTTGCAATTTAGATCCATAACCAGCATTAAATACAGAACAATCCTCCATCATTCTTACGCCTTCAAGTACAGCTGCTCTTGCTCCATACTCTAATAAGACTTGATAAGTTGCTTTAACTATAGGCTTTAGTTCTTTGTCATATCGTTTTTCAGTAATATCTCTACTTTCAATTAAGCCTGCACCACCATGAATTAATAATTTAGGTGTCATTTTTTATTTTCCCCAGTAGCATTTTCATAAATTTAACTATATAATTATTTTTGCTCAATGGCAATTATATATTGCAATAGAGTAAATTCGAAGGTGAAAATGGAAAAAATCAAAGCTGGTATAGTATTTCCCAGTGCAGCATATGGGCTGACAAGAAAACAAGTCAAATTTTATCAAGCAATGCCTGAACGCCTGCCTCAAGTAGGAGATGTAATCTATGGAGAAATAACAAATCTTGGTGAGCACTCTAATTTAGAAAATAAATCAGCGAGAATACATATGATACATAACGGTTCTCGAAGCATTTTTGTTTTTGCTAATCGTTACGCACCTGATTATTATGAAGCAATAGTTCCTGAAAAGCCTTTAGAAGAAGTTGATTTACTTGCTAGATCTGGAGTAGTTGGTCAAGTAATAAGCATGAATGCTATTAAAAAAGACCCCACTAAAATTAAGGTACTAGGTTATGTATGTGATGAGGAAGGAAAAATTGTTAACACTAAAGATTACCCTGTAATCAGTCCAAAAAAAGAGATAAAAAAGAAACCAAGAGCTAAGTTAATTCTAGTTTGTGGTACTTCCATGAATTCGGGTAAAAGTATGGCTGCAAAAGCTTGTTGCTGGGCACTAACTACGTTAGGGCATAAAGTTAGAGCCTCTAAAGTTACTGGCACAGCAAGCCTTAAGGATATTTTACATATGAATGATGCTGGTGCAGAGCATTATGCGGATTTTACTTATTTAGGTTATCCCTCAACTTACTTGTTAGAAGAAGATGAAATGTTAAATATATTCAATAAACTCGACCTTAAATATGGAAACAATAAGGATAATTATTGGGTTGTAGAATTTGCGGATGGAATTAACCAAAAAGAAACAGCTTTTTTACTAAATCACCCTGAAGTTAAATCAAGAATTCATAAATTTATTTTTTGTGCTTATGATGCATTCGGCGCAATTGGTGGTCTAAGAGTTTTAAAAGAAAAGTTTAACATGGTCCCAGATGCAATCTCTGGAGTATGCTCCAGTTCTCCTCTACACTTAAAAGAACTTTCTGAGTTTACTGACATAAAGGTTTTTAATAGTTTTAGAACAGATCTTAATCAGCTAAAGGAAATTTTAAGTTAGTTTTAAATTTTAGTTTCATTTATTGCAATTACAAAAATTCATATTAATAATGCGCCCCTAAGTAATTTTATTTACTAATTAAAAATAAACAAACAGAGAAATAAAGATTGAACATACTCTTTACTTACTCTGTTTGCTTTCTCTTTACAAAGGATTCACGGGTTTAAGTATTTTGTTTACTCTTCTTATCCTTATTTTTCTTGTCTTTTTTCACTTTGCTTTTTTTGCTTTTTTCATTATTGGCTGATACGTAAATAACCCCTTTGTCATTTTCATAAATATTCTCAACACCAATCAATTTACTTTCAACAAATATGGGAGAGCTCGTTAAAAAACAAATTATTACAAGAGTATTCAAAATTATTTTATTCATTCAATCATCCTTTTTTTTCTTTTTAGTACCAGTGGTACTTTTTTTTGTCTTTTTCTTTTCTTCACCTGTCTCTGACATAGATACCTCCTTTTTCTAATTATGATTATATGCAACACTTTGCTTTTTCGCAAGTATAATTTAAAATATTTTTCGTGATTTTCATTGTTATTAATTTGGATTATCCAAATTTATTTTATGATTAATTAGAGATATTTATAATTTAGTTATAGAATATTAATTATGGCTTCTAAAAAAAGCAAAAATGACAATCC
>CALBDR010000240.1 GCA_937927525.1 uncultured Candidatus Melainabacteria bacterium | reverse complement strand
TTAGCTCTCTATGGCTCTACTGCTCGCTTAGGGAAAATTACAGAAAGTAGTAATGAGATTATGTCTCGCCATACTGGTGAATGCTTTTCTGAGATTAGTTTTGAGACTAAGAAGGGGCGGTATAGAGTTAACTGGAGTCAGAGACGTTCTCGTAAAAAGGCTGACGGTAAACTGCAAACACCTAAGCATGAGATTGTAGATGATTTAACTGGAAATATTATTGAAGCTAATAAATTAAAAGAAGTAGAGAAGGCTGTGGAAACTAAGATAGGGATGAGTTTTGAACAGTTTACCCGTTCAATTCTTTTAGCTCAGGGCAGCTTCGCTGCCTTCCTTCAAGCAAGCTCTGATGAAAGAGCTCCTATACTAGAGCAGATCACCGGAACTGAAATCTATAGTCAGATCTCACTTCGTGTCCACGAAAGAAGAAGAGAAGAACAAATTAAATTACAGTCTTTAGAAGATCAATTGAGTTCGATTAAATTACTCAGTTATGAAGAGTTGATAGAACTTGAAGATTCCTCTAGGGAAAAAGATTTTAAGCAAGCTGAGCTGAGTCAGCAGCATAAACAATTAGTAGAGAAATCTAATCACTTAAAAGAAATAAAGTCTTTATTAGCTGAACAAAGTAAATTTGTAAGTTCTCTTGAAGCTTTAGAAAAAGATTTAACTACTAAGCTTGATAAGCTAGAGCTAGTTGCAAAAGAACAGGCTTTGATTGAAAGAGACTTAAAGGCTTTTACTGAAACTAAGCAGCAAAAATTAGACTTAATTAAAAGTGTTCGTGAGCTTGATTTTAAATTAGATGAATCTAAAAGAAATTCAGATAAGGCTTTAAGTGAATTAAAGCAGATTAGAACTGAGTCTGAGAAAATTAATCAAGAAAGTGAAAAATTGAAAACTTTTATTAATCAGTCTCAGATTAGATTAAAGGAATATCAAGAATACTTTAAAGATGCCTTGGACTATGAGCTTGCTGAAAAAGAATTACCTTTGTTAAAAAATATTGTCGATAATACTGTGAGACTTGAAAAAGATTTGCTTGAAACTAAGTCTAGTTATGACTCTTTAGATAAAGATTTACAAAAAGCTAGGAAAGAGTTTTCTGTAGTCGACCAAAAGTCCAAGAATTCTGAACAGAAAAAAAATGATCTTGAGTTTGAATTAAAAAAGATTGAATCTGAGAAGAATGAAATCTTAAACGGCGAAGATTCAAATGATTTGAAAGCTAAGTCTGAAGGTGCTTCTATTAGAAAAGAAATTTTACTGACAGAGGAAACTAAGCTTAGAGCAAAAGAATCTTTAGATTTAATAGCTAAGGATATGAAAGTTAATTCTGATAAGAAAATCTTACTAGAAGAGCTTTGTGCCCAACTTGAGAAAAATAAAGAGCAAGCACTGAAAATCACTAGCTTAGAAGAAGAAAGGGAAAAGTTAAAAAGAGGTGAAGAATGTCCGCTCTGTGGTTCAATTGAACACCCTTATAGAGATAAAGAACCTGATTTTAACTACTCTGACTCTGAACTAGATTTGAAAAGAAAAGATCTTGAGCTTCTTAATATAGAACATAATAAGTTTTTAATAGAGACAAGTGGTTTAGAAAAGGAAATAGAGTTAACGAATAAAAATCTCAGAACTCTTTTCAAGCGAATAGAAGAACTGAAGCTAGACCAAGGTTTTGTTGATAGTTTAGAGAAGCTTTCCACAAATGATTTAGAAAATTTTAGTGTTGATTTAAAATCTAAGATTAATAAGCTTGAGATTTTAGAAAAAGAGTTTGGCTCAAAAAATAAAATACTAAGAGATTTAGAAGCTGATTTTATGAAATCTTTAGCTCAAAGAGACTCCATTAAAGAGATGGGAGTTAAGCTTAAGTCAGAACATGCTTTAGTTAGTGAGCAAATCAAGAAACAAGCTTCTGAGTTAAAAGTTTTAATCGAGAGCTTTGATACTAAGTTTTCAAACTTTAAAATTGACTATTCGAAAGAGCAAGGGATTGCTGATAAATACCTTAGTCTAGAAAAAGCTTTTAAGTTAATTAAACAAAAGAAAAAAGAAGCTGAAGACTTGAAGCTAAATACTAGAGAAGCTGAATTGAAATTAGAAACAATAAATAATTCTTTAGTTCAAGTTAATGAAAGATATACAGCTAAAGAGCTTGAGCTTGCTGAACTGGAAAAACTGAACAAAGATTTATCTACGAAACGAATTGATTTGTTCGGGGAAAGAAGTCTTGCAGACTTTGAAAATGAGTTAGTAAGTACTGAGAATCTTTTAATTAAGAAAGAAAAAGATATTAATATCACTAAGAATGACTTAGAGAAAGAAAATGAATTGCTTAAACTAAATATAGAAAACATTAAAATCCGCCAGCAAGAGCTTTCTAGTTCACTTGATAACTTAGCTTATTCTCAAGACTTAGATATAGAAAAAGATTTGCTTGAAAATGAACAAGAGCTTAATGCTAAATTTGCTTTGATTAGTTCACTAAATCAAGATCTTGGGATTATTAAAGAGAAACTAGAGAATAACGCTAAAGCTAAAGATGAGATGAAAGAAAAAGTTCTTAATTTAGAGGCGCAGAAAAAAGAGCTTGAAAGGTTTAATTTATTACATGAATTAATCGGTTCTTCAGATGGTAAAAAGTTTAGGAATTTCGCTCAAGGACTTAGTTTTGAAATAATGATAGCGCAAGCAAATATTCAGCTTGAAAAGATGACAGATAGATATATTTTAGTTAGAGATGAGAAGAATAATTTGGCTTTAAATATCTTGGATAACTATCAAGCTGCTGAAATTCGCTCCACTAAGAATCTTTCTGGTGGAGAGAGTTTTATTGTTAGTTTAGCTTTAGCTTTAGGTTTATCTAAGATGGCAAGTGCAAATGTGCAAGTGGATTCACTTTTCTTAGATGAGGGCTTTGGTACTTTAGATGAAGAAGCTTTAGAGACTGCGCTTTCAGTTTTATCTAACTTGAAAGATGATGGGAAGTTAATTGGGGTGATTTCTCATATTCCTGCGCTTAAGGATAGAATACCAGTACAGATTAAACTTCAGAGTTCGAGTTTGGGGAGGAGTAGCATTTCTGGGGTTGGGGTTAGGAAGATTGATTCTGAGAAGCTTCGTATAAAAAAAGACTAAAACAAATTTGCTTTAGTCTTTTTTGTAATTGAAGTTTAAAACTTAGTTTTATGAGGCAAAGGCTCTTCCCAATATGGCTTTAACGGCTTCATCCCCAGTTGACATACTTGGTGCATTTGAGCCAAATGGAGTATCAACCATTTTCGTGCCAGTCGGCTTATCAGGGCTAGGTCCTGTTCGATATACTGAACGAATAAATGCTTGTCTAGGACTTTGTGGGTCGATGCTTGAACTCATAATATACTCCTTTTATGTATAATTTTATATTGTAATACATATAAGCTTTAAAAATCAAGTACTTGATATTAAATTATCTAAATTAACTTTATTGCGATTTTTATTTTTGATAATCTCTTTCCTTTATTTGAAACGTTAATCTTACTTTCGGGCATTCTTAAATTAGGTTCAATTTCATTTTGGGTATGATTTTCATATGTCCAAAAGCCTGAAAAAAATTAGAGCTTTAAAGCAAGAGCAGATTAATAAAATCATTAAAGCTGCTTGGCAAGACAAAACTAGTTTTGAAGAAATTCAAGAAAGTTTGGGCTTCAGCGAAGCTGAAGTTATTATGTTAATGCGTCGTGAACTTAAAGCTGGAAGCTTTAGACTATGGCGTAAACGAGTTTCAGGTAGACTTACCAAGCATAAAAAGCTTGAAAAGTATAAATTAGATCAAGAATCGTAAATTTCACTCGATATTGACAAAAAGTCGCGACTTTTTCTGATTTGCTTGCAAAAAAGTCGGATTTTGGGTATGTTTTAAGATATAAATGCAAAGATTTCAGTTAGATTTAATTAAAAAAGATCTTGAAAAGAAAATGGTTTTTATTGTTGGACCTAGACAGTGTGGAAAAACCTGGCTTGCAAAAGAATTAGCAAATTCATATAATTCTTCGATTTACCTGAATTATGATTCACTTGAAGATAAAGAAATAATTGATAAAAAATTATGGAACCCAGAGACTGAGCTGTTAATTTTTGATGAGTTACATAAAAAAAAAGATTGGAAAAATTATATTAAAGGTATCTATGATACTAGAGAAGCTGAGACTAAAATTCTAGTAACTGGCAGTGCTAGACTCGATGTTTATGATCATATTGGTGATTCGCTTGCGGGAAGATATTTTAGACACAGGCTGCTACCATTTTCACTTAGTGAAATCGAGAAAGTTTCTAAGGAGAAATATATATTAAACCATTTTCTTCAAAGAGGTGGTTTCCCTGAACCTTTTTTGGTGGACGATGATATAGAAGCTAAAAGATGGAGACAGCAATATATTAGTAGTTTGATTTCAATTGATGTATTCACTATCGAACAGATTCAAAATTTAAATGCTTTTAAGCTTCTTTTTGAAATGCTTCGAAAAAGAGTCGGTTCACCGATTTCTTTTAACTCTTTGGCAGAGGATTTGCAGATTTCACCTAATACTGTAAAAAAATATGTAGAGCTTCTAGAAGCTTTGTTTATTGTTTTTAGAGTGAGCCCATATTCTAAAAATATTGCACGAAGTTTGTTAAAAGAACCCAAAATCTATTTCTTTGATAATGGTTTAGTTGAAGGAGATGAGGGGATAAAATTTGAAAACTTTGTAGCCGTAAGCTTACTTAAATCTATTTATGCTGAAAATGATTATCTCGCAAAAGAAAAAAAATTACATTATTTAAGGACTAAAGATGGAGCTGAAGTTGATTTCGCTATTGTAGAAAAAGATGAATTAGAGCTAATGATAGAGGTCAAATTAAGTGAAAAAAATATCTCTAAATCACTTAAAAATTTTAATAAGAAATATCAGTTTAAAGCAATCCAATTAGTGCAAAACTTAAGTAAAGCTAGATTTGAGTCTGGGATTGAAATTGTTCCAGCTAAAGAATATTTAAAGAATTTATTTCTTTAATGATGCGCCTTAATTTTACCATTATTATTCAAAGTACTTAGGTAAGAAGCAAGCATATCAATCTCTTCATTAGTACCAACAAATGGTGGCATGATTTTAAGATACGAATTCTTCTCAATATCTGTTTCATGCATAAGCGTTAGGAAACCTTTTATAGCATCCTTATCTCTTCCACCAAGTAACCTAGTCATACTTCTATAACCATTTGTGGTGTGACACTTCATGCATTGTTGTTTAAAGATAAATTCACCAGGGCTTTCATTGTCTGCTGCTTGCCACTTGGAATGGGCTAAAAAGCCCTCTTCATTTATCTTATCGACATCAGTGACTTTGATACCATTTGAGTACATGTAGTCATAGATTACGTAAGGTTTTCTCAGCATCTCACGAGACCACTCTGAAATAGCAGTTACACCTAAACCACAAACCATGAAGGCTAAAGCGGCTATAAAAGAGAAACCACGTGGATTCAAGTAAGGTCCTATATAAGCGAAGATAAGTATAGTTCCTGAAAGAATTAAACTCAGGTAAATGGCTCTCGCTAAGATAGAGAAGTTTCCAACTCCAGAAGCTTGGATACCGTTAAAGATGTTATCGAGTACATTGCCTGGGACTTGAGAGAAGAACCAGAAACCGAAAATTGGACCTAAAACGAAAACTGGGAAGAACCACTTAGATGAGTATTTAAGCATGTATGCTCTAAAATCATCTTCATTCTTGTGCTCGGGATCTGGATTTTCAACTTTTAACTCTTTATAGTCTTTGTTTTTGATTCTAGCTGAAGTTACTAGTGAATACATTCCTGCAATCGCAAGCATAACGAAGATTCGCAAGAATAGAGAAGGCCAGTATGTAGGGTTGAAGAAACCTTCGTACCATAACTTAGACTCTACCCAGTTTCCTGGAGTAAGCATGAAAGAAAGGATTCCATTAATAATCACTAGGGTGAATACTGATAAAACTGCATACCATCTCGCTAGGGTTAAGTGAGTCTCTTTTGAGATTTTATCCCATGTATAGTAATAGACAAATATTGTCGCAATCTCAGTTAAGAAGAATAAATATTCAGTAGCCCAACCAAGTGTGTAGTTCTGAATTAGAGTTCCCGTACCATCTGGACTTACTAAACTAATAGAGAACCAAATCCCAACACCAGTTACTGCACCTGAGACTGTCGTTGCAAGTAAGAAAAACTTAGAGTGTTTCTTTAGATACTGATAGATTCTATCGTCACCACGCTTATAAGCGATCCACTCAGTGATAGCAAAGAAAATTCCACCACCGACTGCAAAGTGTGACAAGAAAACGTGGATAACAGAGATTAACCCTACTAACCATGATCCACCTATTCCGGGTATACTCCA
>CALBDR010000239.1 GCA_937927525.1 uncultured Candidatus Melainabacteria bacterium | reverse complement strand
TCGAGTTGCCTGGGGAATCTACTTCGAGTTGGGTGGGGAATTTGCGTCGAGGTATGCAATTATATATAATTTTTAGAATTAATTCGCAATCAAAAGGATTAAAGCTACAAAAAATGGTGTGCCTGGGGCGCGACCTTATAGGTCGCTTCTAAGAAACTAACCCATCGGGGTTCGAGTCCCCCTCAGTAATCAATGAATTTAATTGTAAATAAATGGTGTGCCTGGGGGGACTCGAACCCCCAATCCTTCGGCTTCGGAGACCGATATTCTATCCAGTTGAACTACAGGCACAGAACTTAAGGAAAAGTTATTATACTTCTATGTCTTGTCCCCGCCGTAATTTTTGAAATTCTTCTAAAAGCTTTTTCTCTTCCCGTGAGAGATTTGAAGGTATAGCTACTGATACCTCTACGTAGTGATTCCCTCTAGTATTTTTTCTATTTAGAAGGGGCATTCCCGCATCCTTAATGGTATAAACCTGTCCCGACTGGGTTCCAGATTTAATTTTCAACTTTTCATCACCGTGAATAGTCGGTACAATAACTTCGTACCCCAGAGCAGCTTCAGCCAAACCTAGTTTAAGTGCTGAGAAAATATCAGCTCCTTCCCTTCTAAATTTAGGATGTTGTCGAACTCTTACAGTGACATATATATCTCCTCTTGGACCACCATGTTTACCGATATCACCCATACCACTAAGTCTCATAGTAGTTCCGTCTTGGATTCCTGCTGGGATTTTAACTTCAATTTCTTTATCGACTCTCTTGTAACCTCTACCTTTACATGATTTACAAGGGTTTTTAATTTCTTTTCCTGTTCCACCACAGGTTGGACAGGTAGAATTCTGACGAACTTGTCCAAAGATAGTGTTTTGAACACTAGTTACCTGTCCTATACCACCACAAGTCGAGCAAGTAGAGATATCAGATTCATTCTCAGCACCTTTACCGTCACAGACATCACAAATTTCAAGTGGATTCAAACGAATTTTCTTTTCTGTATCTTTAATCGGATCTAAAAAGTCGATTTGGATAGCAACCTCATGATCATGACCTCTACTCGGTCTTTTTTGTGAGCGAGCACCAGCACCACTAAAGCCTCCACCAAAGAAACTTGAGAATATATCTCCTAGATCTTCAAAGCCACCAGCTCCTCCGAATCCTTCAAAGCCACTGAAGCCTCCGGCACCACCGAATCCACCAGCACCTTTTAGACCTTCAGCCCCGTATTGGTCGTAAATCTGTCTTTTTTGAGGATCTTTAAGCACTTCATAAGCTTCACCTACTTTCTTGAATTTATCCTCATCACCAGTCTCAGAATTATCAGGATGAAACTTTCTCGCAGCTTTTTTAAACGCAGATTTAAGTTCTGCATCACTTGCAGATTTATTTACACCTAAAATTTCATAGTAATCATCAGTCATTACCACGCACTTTATTCTAGCATTTAGATCCGCTATACACTAAAAGTATTAATATATTTATTGGAAAAACTGACCAAAATTAAGATAATTTAAACATTATTAACTGCCCCAGTTGAATGCAGGTAAAAAGTAAAATCCTTTTCCAATCAGCATAAAAGTATCTCCTCTTTAAAAATTAAAAATTTTGGGTCTAAGTCCATCCATCAATTGATTATGGAAAAAGGCATAGATGTGCAACATATAATTAAGGTTTAGTAATTTCTTTGTTGTACACCAGGTTTTTCTAGTCAAGCGCTTGACATTGTCTCTAATCATGGCATAAGTATGATTTAGATTAAAAAGTGGATCTCTCCCTCCCTCTTTCAGCTCTCCTTGCCCGACTACACAAGCTCTCCTTCCTTTAAACCTCACATAATCATAATCTGGAAAGTATTTTTTTACTTTTTTAGGGTAATGTGGACTTTCATCTGTTAACAGAATAAAGTTCTTAGAGCCCAATTTTTTTAGCTGTAAGAACATCTTCTCTAGTGCTTTATTACGCTCGCACTTTCGAATTCCATATTTCTTTTTCGAGATTTCAGCCAGATGCCCCTTTGCAGCAATATTTCCACTTGAAATGGCAAGAATCTTGCGGCTTTTCATATCCACTGCTATAGGCAAGGTTATAGGTTTACATTTACTGTGCTCAAAACTTTCCATTTCATCAAAGCCAATCTTCTCAGATGTTTCAAGTTCCCTCATCTGCTCTAAATTTTCAATACACACTATACCAAAGCGTTTCACTCTGAGATCAATCGTCTTAGGATTTACTCCTACAACTAAAGCTGTCTTTCTTTGGGAAGTACTAGTGCAGAGTAATCTGAAGATAATCAAGTCTAGGTGTGGTTTTTTGAAACGATAATTATAGTTAAAGGTTTGTTCAGAGAAGCCCTTTTTGCAGGCTTGACACTGGAATCTTTGTACAATTTTCCCATTTTTTCTTCGGTAGGTTCCTGCTTTTATGAATTTATATTTTCCTTTACAATGTGGACAATGGTTTATTTCCATCTTCTTTCCTCCAGGCTTTTGATTCTAAAAAGTCTGGAGTGTTTTTTTAAGGGGTCATTTTTCCGCTAACTGCATTCAACTGGGGCAGTTTTTAAACATTAAACTTAAACTCAATAACATCACCATCAGCAACGACGTATTCTTTACCCTCATCTCTAGCTTTACCTTGAGCTCTAGCATTAATCCTGCCGTCAAGAGCCACAAAGTCATCAAAGGCGACTACTTCAGCCTTAATAAAACCTCTTTCAAAGTCAGTATGAATCTTACTTGCTGCTCTTGGAGCTTTATCTCCAACATTAATAGTCCATGCTCTAACTTCTTTTTCACCAGCAGTGAAGTAAGTTTGGAGACCGAGCAAGTTATAAACTCCACGAATAAGTTTCTTTAAACCCATTTCTTTTACGCCTAGCTCACCTAAAAATTCTTCTTTTTCTTCGTCACTAAGACCAATTAACTGTGCTTCAGCGTTAGCGCAAATCACTACTAGACCAGAACCATCTTCTTCAGCCATCTTACGAACAGCCTCAACATGTTCATTAGTTTCATTTGCGATATCTGCTTCTGAAACATTTGCTGCGTAAAGAACTTTCTTTAAAGTTAAAAGTCCATAAGATTTAATCGCAAATCTTTCTTCTTCTGTTAAATCAGCTGATTTAGCTGGTTTTCCTTCTCTCAGGAAAGGTAAAATCTTTTCAAAAGCTTGATCGATAACCTGAATCTCTTTATCACCACTTCTTAGTTTCTTGCCAAACTTCTCTCTAGATCTCTCTACTAAATCTAAGTCAGAAATGGCAAGCTCAGTGTTAATCAGCATAATATCTTCGATAGGATCAACTTTACCCGAAACGTGAACGACATTAGGATCATCGAAACATCTGACCACGTGGACTATTAAATCCGTTTCTTTAATATTCGATAAAAATTTATTACCTAATCCTTCGCCTTGGCTTGCACCTTTAACTAAACCTGCAATATCAACAAACTCGATAATAGCTGGCACTAATTTCTGAGTACCAACTATACCCTGCAGCACTTTCATTCTCGAATCAGGCACGATAACAGTCGCAGTGTTCGGCTCAATAGTACAGAACGGATAATTCGCAGCTTCTGCGTTTTCGTTATTACTAAGGGCATTAAAAAGGGTAGACTTCCCTACATTTGGTAAACCAACTATTCCTGCTTTTAACATCGCAAAAAATTATAGCAATCTCGCCAGCCCAAAATCTTCGACAACTGCTTTTATTGATGGTTTTTTAATATCTGGACATTTTAGGGTTATAGTATCCCCGACGACACCACTTGTCAGTGCTTGACATCTAAATTCAAGTTTTAGAACTGAGGATTCCTTAACTAAACGAACAAAATCTCCAGATTGAATAATTTTTTTCTGAGTTACAGAATTAATCCTTAAAGCCGAACCTGCTTTAATTGCTCTATTAGCAGTTACTCTTCCGATAGGTGGATCAAGGTAATTAAACCACTCACCTTCTCGAACGGCTCTCCTCTCCGGCTTAATCTCAGTATCATGGATAATCTCGCCAGCTTTATAGCTTTTAGTCGCCACTAGTACTTGTCTATACTTCCAGACTTTCACATTAATAGTGACCATGTCTTTCCCATTCTTTGACCTTGCTATTAGAGTCTGAATATGTCTTTTAGATCTGGGATTAAAGCCACTAATGGTTACCGGAGCATTAGGGACGTTCCCTAAAAACTTTTTCATCGGCACCGAAGGACCTTCGAGTTCATAGCTAAAAATATGACTATTTACAGTATTTTTCAGGTACTCTTCTACTTTTGGTCTTAAATTTATCCAGAACGGACTAGTATCATGAATAGCCTGAGCCGGCAGCATAAATTGAGCTTGAAAAGGGACGATAAAAATCAATAAAAGCAAACTAGCAAATAATTTCCGCATCTGTATATAATCTGCCCAGTATTTTATATCAAATCCTTAATTAATTAACTAAATTATTTGCTTGTTGAAGCATCTGATCAGATGCCTTAATAGAATTACTATTAGCTTCGTAAGCACGCTGTGCTGTGATCATATGCACGACTTCTTCGACGACCTTAACATTACTCATCTCTAAGAAGTTTTGACGAATAGTACCGAAGCCAGCCTCCCCTGGTGAGCCTTCAAGAGGAGTGCCACTAGCAGTAGTATCTAAATAAAGATTCTGAGACATTTCGATGAGACCTGAGTTATTAGAAAATGCTGCAAGTCTAATATTACCGACGACTTCAGTATTCGCTACTCCTGCTCTTTTCACTTCAACAGTACCGTCACGTTTGATTTGAACTTCCTGTACATTATCTCCAAGATTGACACTTGGGAAAAGAGAGTAGCCTTGGCTACTTAAAAGTTCGCCTGTCTGACCATCAACCTGTAAGTTACCATCACGAGTAAAAGCAATATTTCCTTCTGGGGTAACGACTTGTAAAAACCCTTCACCTTCGATTGCTATATCTAAGGGATCATTCGTATTGTTTAAACTTCCTGTCATAAAGGACTTATCTGTGGAGCTTAGTTCAACTCCTAAACCTATTTGCACACCATTGGGGCTAACCCTTCCATCTGAAAGTACAGCACCAGGTGCAGTCAAAACTTGCGAGAAGAGAGTACTGAAGTGAGCGTGAGATTTTTTAAAAGCAGTGGTGTTAATGTTAGCTAGGTTATGCGAAATAACATCGATATTAGTTTGCTGGGCTTGCATGCCAGTAGCTGCTGTTTGTAAAGCTCTTTCCATGTAGTGTTTATTGACTTATTTTGATCTAAAAACACTGGGTTAAAAGTTTTAAAGTTTAGAAACTGAATAGTTTTTTTGGTTTAATTCCTACTTTCACCATGCTTTTCAAGCATTTTCTGAAAAAGTACCTCCATAGACTCATGCCTATCGAAGCGAAAATCAATCCCTGACTTAGAATTAACATCAGAATCATTTTTCGCAAGATCCCCAACAGCAATATTAATTACTTTAGAATTCTCAGCTAAGACACCAGCAGTATCTTTTAATTCTTTTGCTTTTTTCATAGCATGGTAATCACTGTCACTATTTCCTGCTATGTAAATATTAGTTCCTTGAAAACCACCTCTAAGATCTGAAATAAAGTCTGATAGATACTATTCAAGATATTTCCGCAAAAATACACTAAAAGTGCGTAAAAAACGCAAGGGGGGTTTAAAAAAAATAATTCTTGCATACAATGTACTTATGACTCAAACTATTAAGTACGATATTGCAGATATTAACCTTGCTGATTTAGGAGAAAAAAGAATTCAGTGGGCAGCTAGAGAGATGCAGGTACTCAAGAGAATCCGAGAAAGATTTGCAAAAGAAAAGCCTTTCAAAGGTATAAGAATGTTAGTTTGTGCTCACATTACTTCTGAAACAGCGAATTTAGCTATTACCCTAAAAGAGGGTGGCATGGAAGCTTCACTAATCGCAAGTAACCCATTATCGACTCAAGACGATGTTGCTGCTGCACTAGTTAAAAACTATGGCATTCCAGTTTTTGCTAAAAAAGGTGAAGACGCTGAAACTTACGATAAACATATCCAGATCGGACTCGACACTAGACCTATGATTATCATGGATGATGGTTCTGATGTTATCGCGACTTTAATAAAAGAAAGACCTGAGCAGATAAAAGAAGTTATCGGCTGTACTGAAGAGACTACGACTGGTATTGTTCGTCTTAAAGCTATGGAAAATGAAGGAGTACTTCCTTTCCCTGCGGTCGCAGTTAACGATAGTAAAACTAAACACCTTTTTGATAATAGGTATGGCACTGGTCAGTCTACTATGGATGGTATTTTAAGAGCTACTAACGTTCTTATCGCCGGAAAAGTAGTAGTAGTAATTGGCTATGGCTGGTGCAGTAGAGGTATCGCCTCTAGAGCGAAAGGTTTAGGTGCCGATGTTATCGTGACTGAAGTTGAGCCTATTAGAGCGCTTGAGGCTAAGATGGACGGCTTTAGAGTTATGCCTATTAATGAGGCTGCTAAAGAGGGAGATATCTTCATCACT
>CALBDR010000238.1 GCA_937927525.1 uncultured Candidatus Melainabacteria bacterium | reverse complement strand
AGTGTATAGACCGATCATATCCATGCCACCTTGCACATGGACCAGGATTACCATTTCCATCTTGGTCAAACCATTGCATATGCGCACATGGTAATTTCCAATATGACTTTGTTGACTTAAGTATCACTTCACACTCCTATCACGTTGCCCCACAAGTACGTATGTACTCGGGCTGATACATTATATCCTCTCTTCAATGCCATTGTAGCTACATCACCATCAACTAGCTTTTGACCTTCGACAGTCGCTCCAACTGGCATGATCCAGACTGGGTACATTACACCAGCTTGACGGAAAAGGTCAACAACTTCTTCCATCTCATCCCACTGTCTTTCTTCTGGACCAAGAACAAACTTCAGCTGACCGCACGGTGTCAGGTTATTGTATTCAGCCACAACTTCTGGCTTGATAGCTTTCTTACGTTGTTCACCAGCGACAGTCCACAGCTTAGGGCTTACAGACATAAACAGTTCAATAGAGTCTGTTTGATTGTTCGTCCATGACCAATATTCTTTAAACTCTTCAGTAAGTTGTCTTGTTCCGTTTGTCTCATAAGTTACACTGGCAGGTGAGTCGCCTTGATCTATGAACTCCTGTAGAATCGAAGTAGAAGCAGCCTGAGCGTGCTTCATAAGAGGTTCTCCACCAGTAAAACAAAGGTGCTGATGTGCTTCGTTAAATGCAAACAATCCTTGTGGATTGCTCTCTGTCTTCATTGACTCTCTAATCTTCTGAGCAATATCCGCTGGTGTTCCTTTATGCTGTAACGGCTTAAACTTCTTTGACCAAGAATATGAAGAGTCACATCCTCGTTCGAACACTGGTAGATCTTCCATTGTCTTGTAGTCTGATACAATCAGGTTCTCATATGGGAGATCGTATGTGTCAGGGTTAGTAGGATCTGGTTGGCCAAATCCATTGCATTGGAGGTTACAAAGAAAGAACCTTACCCATGCTGTTGGAACACCGGTGTACTCACCTTCTCCTTGTATTGAGTGAAACACTTCACTGTATAATACTTCTTCAGACATGCATTTGCCTCATGTTACGTTTACGTAGTCTGTCTAACTTTTCTTTCTGCTTCTTCGCTTGCTGTAGATGCAATCGACTTGCCAATGATTGATATGTAATTCCCTGACCGTGATCATATTCATGTTGAGCTACTCGAGCTGCAATTCCATCCATCACATGAGTCTCTACATTACCAGTCTCATTTGCAAAACGAATTCGTATGTTAGAGTATCTCTTAATCTTGATAAAAAGTCCAGGAAAACTTAGACATCCTTCTTCAGTATAAAACTCTTCACCAAATCTGTCAACTATTCTTGAATTGAACACACCAAGGATCTCATCTGGCTCTTTGTAATGACCCATAATGAACACTTGATAAGGTAAACCAACTTGGTTTGCAGACAGACCAATTCCCTTGTTCTCAATCATCACTTCCTTCATCTGTTCGACGAGCTCGAAAGGATCAATTGGAGGGTCTTCAAAAGAAAACTTGTCACATGGTTTCAATAGAATAGGGTCGTTTGGTTTGACTAATTTCATGCTGCAATCCTTGAGAAGTCTTTGTGCTTCTCAAACTTAATCATAGAGAAGAACTTATCTTGGAGTACGTCACCTTTGTGAGAGATGACGAACACATTTGTGTCTTTACCTTGCTGGTGAAGAAGTTTGAGGAACTCATCACATCCACCTGTATCAAGAGATGCATCAAATACTTCATCGAGCATCAACAGATTAGTTGATACTGAGTTCTTCATCTTGGCTATTGCTCTCCAAGTAAACAAGAGAGCTAAGTCGATACGCATCTTTTCTCCTTCTGAGAACGAAGCGTATGTGAATACGTCACGGTGACGAGACTTGATGATTTCTTCGAAGTTCTCGTCTAGTTCGAAGTTGACGAAGAAGTCCATTGCTGCCAGGTACTTACTGATCAGCTTATTCATCACTGGGACATATTGTTTAATGATCCGAGTCTTGATACCCTTGTCTTTGAGTAACTCAGATGCAGTATCTAGTAATTCTTGTTCTTCGAGAAGGTCTTTTTTCTTACGCTCAAGAATTTTGATTGCCTTGTTCAGCGTAGAGATGTTCTTCTTCGTCTCCTTATCGTCAACAGAAGAGGCTTTGAGCTTTTCATTCTCTTTCTGAATCTTAGAGATGTACGACTGGTGAGCGCTGATGTTAGATTGTCGTTGGGTGATTTGGATGTTGAGCTCATTGATCTCACCTAGAATTCCCTGATATCGAAGCAGATCTTGTTTAACATCTCCGTATTGTGATTCAAGATCCGAGAGAGCAGATTCGGTTTCAGATATTGTTTTCTTCTTTTGATCAATGTTTTGCTTCGCGATATCAGCAT
>CALBDR010000237.1 GCA_937927525.1 uncultured Candidatus Melainabacteria bacterium | reverse complement strand
TTTCAATACTGATAAAATACTTAAGTCCAATGATATTATTGCTCAGGTTAATTTCATAGCAGATAGCCATCAAATTCCTAAAAGGTTCAAACTCGGTTTAAATATTGGGGAAATTAACAAAGTATATGATCTTCCTTCAAATATATGCTTTGGACTTCACTACCCAAAGCCTAGTTATCCAGATAAAAAAGAAACATTGCGATGGTTACCATTATTACAATCCAAGAATCCTTTTTTTATAATTACTAATTTTTCCATATTTAAAAATTATGATAAACCTGCTGATATCACACTATCTTTTTGGGCTGCTGATGAAGAATTACCTATGGTTAAGGAGTTAACAATCAAACCTAACGGCTTTCTAAGGTTTAACTTAAAAGACAATGCAGAGATCAAAAAATTTATGAACAATAAAACTGGGTGGGTTACATTGTCTACAAATAATTTCATGGTAAATACTTGGTATTTTGCTGATAATGAGACTGGAATTATCGGTGGTGATCATGGCTTCTAAAGCAAATGACTAAATTTTTCCAAAAAACTTTTTAATAGAATCAATAACGTAATCTTGCTCATCCCTTTTTAAATCAGGGTAAATAGGTAAGCTTAAACATCTATTATAAAAATAATTAGTATTTTTAAGATTAGACCCATATGAATCGATCAGTGAAGTATACAAGGACATCTCGCAAATAGGGACATAATGAACTTGCGTGAAGATATTCTTTTCTCTTAAAAAATGATATAGATCTTTTCTAAAATCTGTAAGAATTACGTAAAGATGGTATGCATGTATATGATTACATTTTTCAGGAAGAGTGATTGGTAAATCACTCAAATTTTCATTGTAATACTCTGCGATCTCGTTTCTAACTTTTATAAATCTTTCAAGTTTATCTAATTGAGAGACACCTAAAGCAGCATTAATATCAGACATTCTGTAATTAAACCCTAATACTGTAAGGTCTTGTCTCCACAACTCGTCGTCGTGGTTAAAATCTTTTTTAATACCATGTGATCTTAAGAGCAACAACTGCTCATAGAGCGATTTATCATTTGTTGTCACCATCCCCCCCTCACCAGTAGTAATATGCTTGACAGGATGAAAAGAAAAAGTAGAAAAAGATGAATAATCAGAAGATCCTATCTTGGATATATAATCATTATTTATGAAACTTCCACCTAATGCATGACAAGAATCCTCAACAACCCATAAATTATAATTGTCAGCAATCTCTTTGACTTTCATCATATCTATTGGATATCCAGCATAGTGAACAACTGCAATCCCAACAAATTCTTCTGGATTAGCTTTAATCTTTTTCCCTAACTCATTTATAGAGATACAATAATTATTATTATCGATATCAACAAATTCGGGGATCAACCCACAATACATGAGTGCATTTGAGGTTGCAGAAAAGCTAAGAGCCGTGGTCAAAACTTTCCCTCTTTTAGATTTATTACTTAATATTTGATATGAAAGATGTAATGCAGCTGTACCACTTGAGCAAGCTACTGCATATTTAGAGCCACAGAAGTTAGCAATTTTTTTTTCAAATTCTAAAACTTTTGGTCCCTGAGTCAAATAATCAGACCTTAAGACCTCAACAACTGAGTTAATATCAGACTCATCGATACTTTGCTTCCCATATGGAATTTTATATTTCATAGCCAACTTCACAACTAATCAATTTCCTTAATTCTTCTGGAGTCAACCAGGTATCATTACTACCAGAATTATAAGCAAAGTGATTAGAAACCTTTTCAGCACCAGAGTCTTTAATATATTTACTAAGTTTATCACTTAAAGAATAAGGGAGAATTCTAAAGTGATCCCCAAAATCATATGTTGAAAATGAATCTGATGCAGTAATCATTTCTTCATGTATTTTCTCGCCAGCTCTCAAACCTACATACTCATAATCACAATTTGGGGCAATTGCTTGAGCTAAGTCTAAAATCCTATAAGATGGCAACTTCGGAACGAAAATTTCTCCGCCAAAAGAATCATGAAGCGCGAGCATAACATTTTCAACAGCCTGACTCAAAGTAATATTGAATCTAGTCATATCCTTGTGTGTAATCGAAAGGGTACCTTTATCTCTTTGACTTAGGAAGAAGGGAATAACTGACCCTCTTGAACACATGACATTACCATACCTAACAACAGCCAAATCCATTTTTGGAGCAAATTTATTAGCTGCTACAAAAAGCTTATCAGAACATAGCTTTGTAGCTCCATATAAATTAATCGGAGCAGCTGCCTTGTCAGTAGATAGAGCTATAACTTTCTTTATATCAGTTTTTAAAGCAGCATTAATAATATTCTGAGCACCTAGAACATTTGTCTTAATACACTCAAAAGGGTTATACTCAGTTGCTGGCACTTGCTTTAGTGCTGCTGCATGAATAATCACTTCTACTTCATAAAAGGCTTTCATCAAACGATCCTCATCACGAACATCCCCCAAGAAGTATCTTATTTGTGGATAATCTTTCTGGCTAAATTTTTGAGACATTTCGAATTGTTTATACTCATCACGAGAATATATTACTAACCTTTCAATTTGATCAGCAAAATTCTCAAGAAGGTAGGATGTAAGAGCTTGTCCAAAAGATCCTGTACCGCCAGTTATTAAAAATTTCTTATAGCCTAGCTTTCTTTCCATTGTAAACACACCATACAACTTCAACTTACCACAGAAATATTTTTTTTATCAAATAGAATCATCTGGCTTATTAAAAATTAGCCTTTTGGATCTAGTTAACCCTACTAAAATCTGTAAATATTTATATAGTACATATCTAAATCAATCTTTCGTACTTATAAGTATGTTTTTCTGAGATATACTACTTCTATAATGACAGAATTTACACTAAATGAGATTCACGAAAAAAACTTTACTGAATTAGTTATCAATAAACTAAAACTTGAGGTAATTGATTTTGCAAAAAATACGGAAAGTAGATTCATCAAAATAGATAAATGTCCAGTATGTGGAAACATCCATCTAAAAAGATTTACTACCTTATGGGGGTTACACTATGATCAATGTCAATCTTGCAAGACAATACTTACAAATCCTCATCCACCAGAAGAACAGATAATAGAATTTCTTAATACAAGTGAAGCTATGAGAATCTGGAGAGAAGAAGAACCAATCTCAATTAGTGAATCCCGTGAAAAAATGTATCTTCAGAGATTTAATATTATAAAAGATGAGATTTCGTTATTAAAGAAAGAACCAATCTCTATTTTAGAAATCGGAGGTGGGAGAGGTGAACTTGCCAGTAAAGTTTGCAAGATAAATGAAGTCAACCATATGTATGTTGTAGAGCCACAAGAATTAAATATTGATTCAAAAAATGTAACAATACTGCGCTCAAGTTTTGATAAATTGGATATTGACCTCCAAGTCGATATGGTAGTGTCTTTTGAAGTTCTAGAGCATTTAATTGATCCTTCAAAATTTTTCAAAAAAGTTTTTACATATCTTAAGCCTGGTGGCGTACTAATACTAACTTGTCCTAATGGTGACAGCCTTGAAGTCAACTCCCTCAAAGAAAACTCAGCACAATTATATTTTGATCATATTCGTTTATATAACCCTAATTCAATAGAAATTATACTTAAAAATCATAATTTTATTAATAGCAGAATTTCTACACCGGGTAATTTAGATGTAGAAATACTTCAAGAATCTCTTCAGCTAATCAATTGCAATTCTTTAAAATCAACCCTCAAGTTTATTTTGGAGAACAAAGAAAGAAGCAAGGAATTCCAGAACTTTTTACGAGATAGAATGTTATCTAGTCATATGCGTTGTATAGCAAACAAACCAGGATAATGAAACTAACCTAGTTATTTTTATTGTAAATAATGGCTTATAGAAGCTAATGGTCTTATCTAAAGAAAAATTCATCGAAGAACAATCTCAAAAAAATTTAGTTTTATTTGATTTTGCAAAGAAACTAGATAATTCCATAATTGAAAAAATTGAGATCCTTGCAAATTCAGTAATAATTAGCTTTACAAACACTGGTATAAAAATGCATTTAAGACCAGGGGATAAAAGAATCCCTCAATCAGAAGCACTTAACTTTGGTGAATATGAAAATAAAGAACTAAATATGATTCTAGGCTTAGCTCAAGATTGTAAAAATATTTATGATGTCGGTGCTAACTGTGGTTGGTTCAGCTTAGAATTAGCTGCACGTTTCCCGAATGCTACTATCCATGCATTTGAACCTGTTAAGGATTTATTTCATGACTTTAAGCAGAATCTGAAATTAAATCAATTTCAAAATATCAAAACATACCAATTCGGTTTTTCAAATGAAAATAGTAAAGCACAGATTTATTATGACCCTATGAACTCTGCTCATACAAGTCTTGCTAGCACGATAGACAGTCACTCTCAAGAAAAATTAACAGATATAGATTTAAAAACTTTAGATTCTTTCGCTACAGTAGAAACTAAACCTGACTTTATTAAAATTGATGTAGAAGGAGCTGAGTTATTAGTGTTACAAGGTGCCTCTAATCTAATTCACAAACATCAACCAATCCTCTTTTTAGAAATGGTTCGCAAATGGACTAAACACTTTAACTATCATCCAAATGATCTAATCCATTATCTTAATGAGTATGATTACTCTTGTTATCAAATTCTAGAGAATAATAAATTAAAAATTTATCCACATATGTCGGAAGAAGACTTAGAGTCAAACTTTGTGTTTCTGCAAAATACTAAACATAGAGATCTAATAAAAAAGTTTTCGGTATAGAATATTTATATGTCACTAAATGACTCGACAGCGGTAATTCTTTGTGGTGGCTCCGGTATAATTCTGGATAATGACACAGGAAGAATCCCGAAGGCTTTAATTCCTCTAGGGGATAGAGCTTTAGTCTGGCATATAATGAAAAGATTTTATCTTTTCGGAGTTAAAAAATTTGTTTTAGCCTGTGGCTATTGTAATAATGAAATTAGAGATTACTTTATAGATTTCTCTAAATATAATCTAGATATAGCTTTTGACCAAAAAGATAACACCATTAAATACTATGGTCAGGGTGAAGATAGAGACTGGCAAATTAATTTTATCAACACTGGAATTGAGGCTAACACTGGTGCAAGAATTGCAAGATTAAAAGATTATCTCAGAGATGAAGATAGCTTTTTCGTAGCTTATTCTGACTGTATATCAAATATCAATATCAAAGATCTCTATGATAATTTTAAAAATAACTCACGCACAGCCTGTGTTACTGGTGTAAAACCGATTTACCGCTATGGTGAATTTATCTGTAATGATTCTGAAGTAACAGACTATAACAGCATGTCACAAATCTCATCTGAGAAAGGTTGGATTAATGGAGGATATATGCTGCTCTCAAATAAAATCTTTGATTACATAAATGTAAACAAAGAATGCTGCTTAGAAAAAGAAGTTTTCAAACAATTAGTCCAGGATAAAGAATTAGAACTATATAAACATAATGACTTTTGGTGTGCAGTTGACCACCAAAGGGATGTTAATTATTTAAATGATCTTTGGTATAAAAATAATATGGTATGGCTCAAAGCGTAATCACTAGAAACAAAAGTAAAAATATTAGAATCGTTCCATTAGAGTCTGATTTAAAGAATCTTAGTGATATTATCGTGGACTTCGAATATAAAGGACAGGAAAATATTGATTTCTCACCTTACGTAGTAAAAAAACCATGGGGTTATGAATATTTATTTTATGAATGCAAAAACTCTGCAATCTGGGCGTTATGCCTAAAAAAAGATGCTGGCACTAGCTTTCACTGCCACCCTAATAAAAAAACTGCTTTATTAGTTTTAAAAGGAAAAGTAAACTGCTCGACTTTTACTGGTGATCATATTTTAAGTAGAGGAGATGTTATTCATCTCGAAGCGAAAGTCTTTCATAGAACCTGTGCTCTAGAGGATAATACTTGGATCTTAGAAATTGAAAGTCCTGTTGATAAAGCTGATCTAATTAGGCTCAGTGATAATTACGGAAGAAAAGATAAAGGTTATGAGTCTCTAAAAGACTACGATAAAATCTCAGAGCGAGATGATTTAATCCAAATCACTCCAAGTAACCCTGAGGATAATTTTCAAAATGCAGATTTCTTCCTCACTAAAAATATTAATAACATCCATGAAGTAAATGAAAATGAATTACTTGCAGTATTATCAACTTCATCGAAACTCTTCGAATCAGATTCTCACTACATTTGCCACCCTAGCGCTGAAGTCTTTACTCATAATACTTTCAAAAAACATCAAGAAGCTCTAAAAAAACTTCAAGGTCAAACGCTATTAAAAATTACTTTCAATGATGACTAAAATAAAAGTATCTGATTTCATCTGTAGTAACCTAGCTAGCTTAACTGGCTCTAAGCATGTATTCTTGCTTTCAGGCGGTGGCATGATGCACTTACTCGATAGCTTAGCTCGCGAAGAATCGCTTGACTATACCTGCATGCACCATGAGCAAGCCTGCTCAATTGCAGCTGATGCCTATGGCAGAACTAAAAACTCTACAAGTATTTTATTTGTAACCTCGGGACCTGGCGTCACGAACGCGATCACCGGAGTAGCTGGAGCTTTCCTAGATAGTACCCCTATGATAGTTATCTCAGGTCAAGTATCTAGAGCCTCATCTCTTGATGATTTAAATATCAGACAAAGAGGCTTTCAAGAGATAGATGCTATATCTTTAGTTTCCTCAATAACTAAATATGCAAAAAAAATCACAAACCCAAATGATATTAAAACTGAGCTCAGCAATGCTGTAGCTATCGCCAATACTGGAAGGCCAGGTCCTGTTTGGTTGGATATTCCATTAGATGTTCAAGCAAGCACCATTGAACTTAAAGAAGAAGATATTAGCCCTCTAGAGCAATTCAACGAACAAATAAATAATTATCTCAATCTAGAAAAAGAAAAATTAAGCCATTTAGATTTAGATACTCTTTTAGATGAGCTAAAACAAGCATCTAGACCACTTCTCGTAATAGGTCACGGTGTTAAGCTTGCAAAAGCAAAAGAAGAAATACATAAATTAATTAACTTACTAAATATTCCAGTACAAAAT
>CALBDR010000236.1 GCA_937927525.1 uncultured Candidatus Melainabacteria bacterium | reverse complement strand
TCACAGCCCTTATGCCATACAGGAAGATCTGTCATCTTCTCATATACATATTCGCCTGTCTCATCCTTCTCATCTACATCAAAATCTTGATAAGGAAGTTCGTATGTAGATTCATTAGTGGGATCTAACTGACCAAATCCATTACACTGTAGATTACATAGGAAGAAACGAAGCCATACCGTAGGTCGACCTGTGTAGTGCCCTTCACCCTGAATCGAATGAAAGATTTCGCTATACAAATATTTTTTATTACTCATATATTAGTGTCCGTGTCCTGCTTCAGCAAATGGGTGACTACCGGTTACAGAAAGATCTCCGCCAATGTAGACATTACCTAGCAAATTAATTGTTCCTCCTGTTGCAAGAATTATAATATCCTCTCCTTGTATTTTTACTTCATAACCAATATTAGTTTTAATAGTAATATTTTCACCTGCATTAACATTAAATTCTTTACCAACATTTAAATTAAGATCTTCACTAGTGGCCTGTAGATTAAGCTCACCAGGAATAACTTTGATAGACATTATTAAATCACTCCAGATAATTTTTTAAATTTCTTTAAGGCTTGTTGTCTATGATAGCTGTTTGCCTTGTTATAGAATATATTACCATCTAAGTTATCAATCAAGTGCTGAATAGTTCTAGCAGTCATTCCTGTAAAGCGCATCGCATTGTTGTCGCCGTTAAAATCTTGAAATCTAACTCTAATACTTTCTGGCCTCTTAACTTTACAAACCAACCCTCGTCTCGAAATATCAGTTTCTTCTAATAATATTTCATTACCATAACTAGCAGTGACCATAGGATTGAACATTACATAAGCTGGATCAGATTCGAGACAAATAATTCTAGAATTAATGCCTACCTCATTTGCTGCTATACCTGGATATTTCCAGTGTCTAAGCGTTTCCAATAAATTCTCTGCAATACTCTTGGCATGTTCCAGATCACTAAAAACAAACGGATCTGCTTTTGTTGTTAAGATTGGATCTTTTCGATTTACAATCTCCAATACTGTCATAATGCTATCCTACTAAAGTTCTTTGACTTTTCAAATTTTAATACATTCTCAAACTTATCAAACAATTGATCACCTTTATGGCTGATGATAAACACATTAGTCTTTTGATCGAGTTCGTGAATAAGTTTTAAAAATTCTTCTGTACCACCAGCATCAAGAGAGCTATCAAATACTTCATCCATAATCAAAAGATTAGTAGAAGTACTATTTTTAAGCTTAGCTATTTTACGCCAGGTAAACAATAGAGACAAATCAATTCTAAACTTCTCTCCTTCAGAGAAAGAAGCGTATGTAAAATTGTCTCTATGTCGTGACATGATAGTCTCGTTAAAGTTTTCATCAAGATCAAACTTTACAAAAAAGTCCATCTTTTGTAAGTGGTTGTTAATCAACTTATTCATAATTGGAATGTATTGCTTAATAATTTTAGCTTTTATCCCATTGTCCTTAAGAATGTGAGATGCTACACCAAGGATATCAGTATGCTCTTTTAGTTCTTTGTATTGTCGATCCAGATCTTCATACTGTTGTTTATATTCAACTAACTTACTATCATCAGTGTTGTTACGATCTTCGTTCAGTTTGTTAATCTGATCATTAAGATCGCTAATGTATTTGTTGTGTGATCTGATCTGATAGTTCTTATCTGTAATCGATGAGTTTCTTTCTTCAATTAGCTTGACAGTCTCCATAATAGAACTAAGTTTTTGATTAGCTTTGTCGTATTCAACAGCAAGCTCTTCGAGTCCTTTTTGATACTTGGTCTTTTTCTCTACACACGAGTGATTAATGTCCTCTTTAAAAGACTTATCAATCGATTGCTTACATGTAGGACACTCATCATTTTGTTCATAGAAGTCAATCTCTTTGTCAAGTCGTTCAATCTTCTGATCAATCTGATACTGGATCTTTTCCATTTCTTTAATTTTAGATTCAGACTTAGACTTATCATTTGTATCTAGCTTAAGAGCTTCTATATCTTTATCCAGATCATCAATTTCATTCTTGAGCTGATCAATGCTAGCAAGAGTGTTATCGATCTTTGATTGATAATCTGCAATAAGACCATCAGCGTTTTGTTGGATCTTCTTCTGAGTATCCTCAAACATAGATATTTTTTCTTCAATGATCTGACGATCGTAATCTACATCTTTGAGTGCATTTTTATTTTGTCCAACTTCATCACGAAGAAGTGCATTCATCGAAGAGAAGATCTTAATATCAAGTATATCTTCAATCACTTCTCTTCGAGCTGCTGCTGGCAATTGCATGAATGGTACAAAAGAAGCAGATCCAATAATAACTACTTGACAAAACGCTTTGTAGTTTAACTTGAGAATATACTTCTCAAGCATTTCTTGATAGTCACGATTAGCTGCATCTTGATTAAACATCTCACCGTCACGGTAAATCTCAAAGACGTTTGGCTTCATGCCACGTCTTACCATGTACTGATGTTTTCCAATATCAAACTCAATCTCAACTAGAGTGTGTTTGTTGTTGATAGAGTTAACTAACTGAGGCTTATTGATCTTTCTAAATGGTTTGTTGAACAAAGCAAATGTCACTGCATCGAGTAATGTAGACTTACCTGCTCCATTTTCACCAATAACCAATCTTGTCTTATACCGATCAAGATATACTTCAGTAAACGTATTACCAGTTGAAAGAAAGTTCTTCCAACGAATGGTTTTAAAATGTATGTGCATTTATTCCAATGTCATCGCTTGCTGGTATAATTCATTAATCTTTTTCTTTACCAGATCTTTATCTACTACAGTGTCGATATTATCAATATACTTAGATACAATTGTAAATGTATCCTCGATCTCTTCTGCTGTTACTTCATAATCAGATTGATTAGTATTCATCGATTCATCAATAAC
>CALBDR010000235.1 GCA_937927525.1 uncultured Candidatus Melainabacteria bacterium | reverse complement strand
GTAATATTCATAAAACCACTCAGTACTATATTTTCGTTATTTGGATTTATAGTTGTAACATGGTAAGGAACAGCATTTTCATAGAACTCACCATCACCTGGATTGCAAAGACTCGCAACAGCTTTATCATTAAGGTCTAATGGTTTTATATAATCACTCTTTGAAAGGCTTTGATGGTTCTGAATTTTTTGTAGAGCATTATAACCAATAAAATCAGTTCTATCTTTTTTACCCACACCTGTATCTTCAGCTAAACTATATGGATTGATAATTGGTGCAGGTATTGCTCCGTTTGGATAAAAAGAACTTAGATAAAATGGAATAGATTTTGAATCTAGCATTAGGCTTAAAAAACTCTCAAGTTTTTCTTTACCATATAGATCTAAGTAGGCAAGTGATATAGCATTAAAGAGGGTATCAGCTCCAAGGTAGTTATATGCAGATAATTCTTTTACTCCTTGTTTACCAAATCTTGGAGCTGATAAAAAATAGATTTTAATTTTATAGTTTTTCATTACAGTCTCCTAATTTAGACTAAATCTAATAACTCATTAAAACTAAACCATTCACCATCGTCTTGTTGGTCGATAGCGTTATTATAATAATCTAGATCTCTGATTTGACAAGCTTCATCTCCTAGATGAAACTTTACTTTACCGTATCCTCGTGAACCAGATGCTCCTATGTATTCATCTTCTAAATTACGTATAGCCGCATAAATTAATTGAAGGTCGTGTTTTGCATCTACATTCACGAATTGTTTATACATAAGTTCAAATTTAAACTTAGTTCCCTTAGGCACTCTTTCTATCTGTCTTGGATTTTGAGCTGTCCCAGATTGATAATTGACACTATTTTCATACTTCACCTCAGAGAATTTAATTTTTTCGAGTTTAGGGTCATTACTTTCAGTTAAATGAGCATCTCTTACATAGAGCCTTGTCCTAGAACCTTTTTTGTTATTTTTATTTGGTGATTCTCCCATGATTGCATTTGCTTTATCATTATTAGTATCTTTCGATTTGGTTAGTGCTGTTATTCCATGACGTAAACGCCCTTTTAGAGAGCTACCCGGTATATATGGCATTTTAGTAAGTGGGTCTCTAATTACTGGCGAGTCTATAAGCCCAATGCCAAATTGACCACCAGAACCTATGTGCATACCTGTAAGTAATTCTATTTCTCCTTTAATGATGATATTTGCTTGTAATTCAGTGTTCATAAAATTCTCCTTTAATATTTTTATTAGTTTTTCTCGTCGTTATAAAATTTGTTAAAAGCTACCAAAGATTCAATAAAAAAGTGTAAATACTCTAAATCTCTCTTCTGCTGTGCATTTCCTATAAAAGGGTCTAAGATTCTTTCGTAGAATTCTTTCATTGGGATTTTCTTTGATGATTCATTTCTTTTGATTAGATAAGCAAATCTCGGTCTTAGCATTTGCATTTGAACTAGAGTATTAGATTCTAAAGCTTGCTTAGCATGATCATTATCAGTTAGATCTGGTGAATCTGGATGTATTTCTACTAATTGTTGCAAGATATTTCTTAATAGGGAATTACTGAGGTGTTTGCTCAGATCTTTTTCTATAAGATGTTTTGATAATTCTGTTAAATTTTTAGCTAATTCATCACCGTGTATAAGAGAGTTATTAGTGAAACATTTTTGCCATAACTGAATGGATGCTTCTGTAAGTTTTGGAGCATAATTTGTTGGATTAGCATTTCTAGGTTTACTTGGAGACCTTGATGGTTTATGTTGTCTATAATTGTAGTCTTGTCTGTTCATATCTTTCTCCTAAATTATTTTTTAATACATTTGTTTTATTGCTTCATTGTCACGTTGTGATAATAAGTAGTAATTCATAGCTGTTTCATAATATTTGAGCTTTAAACTTACATTAGTAAAGTCACCTAATCTCAATGCATAGCTCTCAAAGATTTCAGTTATATTAGCTTTAAATTCTATCCATTGGTTTTTTTCCGTGTTCTGATTATATTCAGAATTGTCAGAGAAATTATCATCTTCATATCTAGCTAAACGATAATATAGCCTATGAATAGGAAAAGCTTTAGATGAACTATTATTTAATAGCTCTTTGCATATTAATAAAAGTTCATAAATTAGCGCAGTACTTAAATTCAAGTTATCAAGTTCTTTTATATGTTGAATGATAGTGTCCCATTCTGACCACTTAAAACAATGTGAAGAATTATTTTCACGAAAAATACCATCATCAAAAAACACACAAAGAGAATTTTTACCATGATTTTTTTTAGCAACTTTTTCGGCTTGTTCTGAGCTTTGTGCCATTCGATACAATGGATATTTGTGATTATGAATTGATATACCTGCTGATAAAGTTAAAGAATTAGTGCTATAGTCAGAAAACTTTTTCGCTATCTTGATTGCAGCTTCAATAACTGTATCCCAAGCTCCAACTAAAAATAAATCATCACCTCCAGCATAGACC
>CALBDR010000234.1 GCA_937927525.1 uncultured Candidatus Melainabacteria bacterium | reverse complement strand
ACAATATTTAAAATATTGTTATTGCTACAATTAATATTTGTAGTGAAATGTACAAAAAATGTTAAATATTTAAAGATATCAATTAACAACAAATTTCTTCAATGCTGGAAAAACCTACAATATTTAGTATCAACCCAAACACTCAAGAAGGAGATGTATACGCAACAACATTCAATCTTACTTTTCAGCAAGCGTTTAACAACTTTTCTAAAATAACTTGGGACTTAGGTGACGGAACATTTTTCTACAATTTATCATCTGCAAAGCATAGTTATAACTTTCCTGGACTTTACACTATTTCACTATCAGCTTGGACTTATGATGGTGTACTTGTTCAAGATCGAGCAGAAATCGACGTTGATTATGTTTATAGAGATGCTTTGTTGATAACAAAAGTACCAGATGCTTTTGGTATTCCTGGATTAATAACACAAACTCCTTTTGTTGTAAGCTTGACTTCTGCAAAAATTGACGAACCTTTAGATATTGTTCTTCAAGCTTTAAATACCGATTCAACCCCACATTATGCTGTTCCAGATAAATGGGAATTTTTAGTTCCTAGATGGAGATTTATAGATTATCATACTAATGAGATAATTCAAGATGCTGTTAGAGTTAAAACGAATCCAATTTACAAAAACAATAAAGTTGTTGCTGTTTCTGGAGAAGTTTTATTCTACTATGTAGATGATCTAGCTACTGGTATTGATCCGAACGAAAGTTGTCCTTTATTAATTGTAGCTACGTTAAGCACAGAAAACTTTATATATCCTCCCGAAAGTTTACGTTATCCATATTATGGATACAGTAATAGTGAAGTAACAAGAGCAGTTATTGCTTGGCAGGTTAATGACACAATTCCTACTAATCTAAAAGTAACTGAAAACTATCTAAGCGATATCTATTCAGTAAAATGGGAAAATGTACCTATACCTGTAATGATAACTTGTGAATTTATATTTGACTTATTAGATAGTTATAGCTATTATGATTTAGCATCAGCAACTGATGTACTATCATATCCTAGACAAAACTTATATGGTAGTCAGTATCCTGTAATACTAACACTCTCTAGTGCTGAGGGGTTAGTTGATCCCTCACTATATACTGTTGGAAAATCAACAAAAGCTTCTTACTCTGTAATAAGTGATATCACAACTGTTCAAAGTCCAAACCATAATTTTAGTACAGGAGACTATGGCTATTTTAGAGTAATTACAGGAGAACTTTCGAGTAACTGGTATTACTCAATTACAGCAAACAATTTAAATACGTTTAGTTTCACAACTTCGGGTGTTGAAAATACAAATGGAGAATTGTACTTTGAAAAACCGTTGTTCTTTCAAGCACGCGACGAACAAAATAATGTTGCCTCTGGTTATATTTTTACAACGATTACTCCTCTAACTACGTTTAATACGTCTTTAGTTGTTTCAGTTAGCACAACAGCTGTAAATCAAATTGAGTATGAAGATAAATTTTTATATCCTCATGGCTATCCGATTTACCCAAATGTATACATTTCTCATCCAAATCAGAAATCAATCAATAGGTTGAATGTAATAACCTTTCCAACGTTTTGTACTAACATTTCATATTTCAAAAACCTAGGCTTATTGTTAGATGGAACACTTACGTTTACTGAAGTGCCTGCTATATCAAATACAGATGTAACAAACTATGAATTATCCGGATACTCTGGAATATATGGGTTAGCGTTTAATCCTCTCACTAACCGTTTATATGCTGCAGATGCTGATAGTAACAACTTATTCTGTTTTAGTAATGGAGAAACTCTACTAACGAGTGTTAATGTTTCATCAGTAACTAATGATATTTTTAATACTCCATCTTATATATCCTCTGATAGGCAAAATAATATTTGGGTTTCATTATACAACAAGCATTCAATTTTAAAGTATGATCAAGACTTAAATTTTCTGTTGTCAGCAGTTCCAGTAGTAAACATAGAACTAAATGACTATTCATCAGGATTAAATGGAGGCATTGGAGACCCTCTAATTGCTCCTCCAGTTGTTGAAACAGATCAAGATAATAATGTTTGGGCTTGCTTTGCACACGAAGATTGGAGTTTGTTAGTCAAATTTGACGGTACAACAGGTGAACAACTTACCTCACTGAGTCTTCAGGATGGATTAATTCAATCACCAATTGGATTAGCTATTGATCCAAATAAAGATGTATGGGTAGCTGGATACAATTCTAACAGTCTACAGAAAATAAGCACAAATGGTGCTATTTTAAGCACAGTTACTGATTTTTACAGACCGAGTTACATTGCTTTTGATAGAGATGGTCAGTTATGGGTTACTCATGGTTATAATTTTTGTGGTGTTTTGGATACTAAAACAGCACAAACTAGTTCGTGGAAGTTTACAAATGATTTAAGAGATGTAGTAAGACAAGACGTTTATACACAAGAAGATATAGATTATATAAACTCAAATAATGAAATTTGGGGAGGCTTAGCAAGTGATGTTTTCAATAGACTATGGGCAATTAACTCTGAAAGAAACACAGTAACTGTTATTAATCCGAAAGAACCGACTGTCGGTAGAGTTGTACAAGTTGTACCCTTTGGAGCAACTAATTACATCTTAAATTCTAATGATACATTTGTAACAGAAGTGCCAACAACTATAGTTCGATCAGCTCAAGCTGCTGGAGACTGGACTGGTAATAAATGGTATCAAAAGTATGGAGGAGACTTAAGCGTATTGCCTATTTCAGGTTTTTCCGCTCCTTTCAATGTTTATCCTATTGACACTTTTAAAATTGCAAAAGTTAATGAAGAATTTAACATGAGTGAATATTATAAGTCTCTAGCTTTACCAGAATATATGCAGCTTTTTACAAACTTATTTGACAGGTTCTTCGGAGCTGCTATAGGAACAGGAGATTTGTCAAAAGAAGAAATCGGACGTGTTGTATACGAAAAAATTTCAAATTTCGTTGAAAATCATGCTGATTATGAAACAGCTAATATTCCACAACTAAAGGCTTTAGCTAAAGAAATTGGAGTTGAATTGAAGACTTTCGGAATAGATTTCCCAGTGGAAGTTAACCGCTTAATAGATTTGTTATCAATTCCAAAGCATTATCTTCGCGGAAAACCCAAATATGAAACTGATTTATCTAAACTAAAAGGTGATAGAATAACTGGTAGCTCTCTTCTTACTGCTGGAAATTATATTTACATGCAAGATACACAATATAATGATTTGCAGTTAGTTTTTGTAGCTCCTTTAGAGACTGAACAAGGTATTCAGGAAGTTTATCCCTTATCTGCTTTACAAATTGCGAGTGCTAGACAACCTCTATTACGAAATTATAGATTTTTTGAAAGAAATACAATTATTACTGGTTATGAGGACAGTGTTGTTAATTGGGATTCTCTTCAAACCACGATCAATTATAACGTTTCTTCTGCAGAACAGTGGTATTCGGATGGAGGTGTTGTAGATCTGTTGTTTAATAATATTATAACAAAAAGGCTGTTTAGTTAATAAATATTTCTAGTGGAATTTGAATTTTTAAAAGAACTGGTTGATAATAATCCTGAGGTTTCTCGAGATTTAAATGCTCCATTGTCATATCTTGAATGGAAGCAAACAAGACCACAATTAGTAGAAACAGATTCTGTTGTTTATTATAACCGCTATTTAGCAGAATGGTTTGAAAATAATAGAAACAAAGCTCTAGCCAAAAAATTTGTTTTAAGACAGAAATATTTATATTTGCTAGACCAGCTACAACTATTCTTTTCAACTGATGAAAAAAACAATTGGTATAATCAAATTAACTTAGCAGATGAGAAGGAATTGTTACTATCAATTCCATATTTTGCAAAACGTTTAAAGCAATGTGTGCTATATTATTTACAATTAAGAAAACAGCTTAAAAACGTAAAGTTAAAATATAACACTAAAGGAACAAAAGCTTCTTTGGAAGCAGAATTGCGTCGAGCTATTTTAGGAACCTTTTCATCTTTAAATGAGGAAATTCCTACTGATCTTCAAAAGTATCTACCTTCATTTGAAACGTTACAAGAAAACTTAGTCGTAGATATTGAAGAAATGTACGATGATACTCAATATTTTGATCGTTCAACAACATTACCTAGTTCTGCATATTAT
>CALBDR010000233.1 GCA_937927525.1 uncultured Candidatus Melainabacteria bacterium | reverse complement strand
CACAAAACTATAATCCTGAACTTACAAATAATGGACCAGGCATAGCCTGGTCACTAACTGGAAAAGAAAGGAAATTTATTTTCTTTGATAATAGAAGTTTTAGAGATGCAGATGATAAGGAAGATGGTTACCATTTCGGAAAAGAACAAGTGAAATGGTTTAAAAATGAATTAATTAATTCCCCAGAGAAGCTATACCTTATTTCTGGAGATCAATTCCAAGGAGCTTACCATAGATTTGAATCGTTTGAAGGTAATCACCCTGAGAAGTATAAAAAGTTCAAAAATGTTCTACAATCCTTATCCGCAATAAACTCAAAACAAATTATATTAATTTCTGGAGACAGGCATATATCTGAAATACAATCATTGAAAGATATTCCTAATGTCTTTGAAGTAACCAGCTCACCCATCCACAGTTATTCAGTCCCTAAGGAAGCTTTAAAAGAATTTCCTAACCATAATAGACACTGGGCTTTAGCTGGTGAACATAATTTCGCCATTTTAGATACGAATAGTAAGACGGTAAAATTCTATAGCTTAAATTCTAAAACTACAGCTATAAAAGAATTTAAGTTGTCTGAGGAGCATTATTTTTAAGTCCCTTATACATAAAAAGTTCACCAATAAAGTTACTCATATTAGCAAGCTTATGTCCTACCCCCTTCCATTTATCATTCAAGCCGAACGATAGAGTATCCCCCAAAGAACCACTACCATAGAAGTAACCTGAAATATTCAAGTTGCCATTATCTTGAATTCGGGAAAGGATAACATCTCCACCTAAAACACCTCCTATAACGTGCCTTATTGAAGAAGCTAAAGTTTTTAAAATTTTATTTTTACCAGCAAGCATATAACCAAAAGTACCAGTAAGCATCAAAATTGAACCAGGAATTAAGACCTGTTCAACCTTACCACTCTTAGGTGTCAACTTCATGTATCCGAAAGGATCTTCTTTAACTTCTTTAAGAACAGTTTTGATAGCATTAAAATACTCTTTAAAACTATGAGCAAAATTTCTAAATTTCTCAGTTCCTATGATCTTTTTACAGCCTGGCTGTAACTGATCAAATGCTGCTTGAATTCCACCTAAAAGTAAAAAATCTTCATTATTACCTAATAAAATTTGAAATATTTTCCCTAAACCAGCGATTAAAAATGTAGCATCGTTTCTGTCTAAGGCTTCTTTAAAAATCCCAACACCGAATCCACCTGCCTGCGCTTTATTTGCAAACAAAGCAAGCTTTTCAAAGGGTTTAACTAATTTATTAAAAAATGATGAGATATTGTTTTTCATTCCTAAATTAGCTAAGGACTCAGTTATTATAGAAAAGCCATTTAAACCCACAGCTGAGCATGTAGTAAACAACATAAATTTATCTATAAATTTAGAAAAATCACCCTGATTCTCTTTTTCTATCTCATCATTATCAAATACTTCATTAAATAATAGAGTCTGAGTATCTTCATCTTTATAAATATTTTCAAAAAATTGTCTTTGCTCATCTATATTAAATTTATTAGTAGATTTTTGATGAGCTTCATTAGAAGCTTGTTCTAATGAATTATTAAGATTTGGCTTTAGCAAATCTTTCTTAGTCGTTATATTCGGACTAGTAGTAGTTAAAACTTCAGGCAATTTCTAATCCTCAATAAAGTCAAACACTACTATCCAGTTAATGAAGCAAACTGCTTCCTCACTTATATCGCATATATACATATTAGAAAATATATTAGCATAAAAAATAGGATTCACTATATCAGAATTCAAAAATAAAAGGATAATTCAACTACTTAAAATAAAACCTGATTTTCAAACAGCAATGATAAAACTATGGCAAACTAAATATCAGTGTCAAAAAGAGAAAATTGGTCAAATAAGTTTGCATTTATAATGTCAACCGCTGGAGCGGCTGTTGGCTTAGGAAATATCTGGCGTTTTCCTTATATATGTGGTGAAAATGGAGGTGGTGCATTTCTTATCGTCTACCTCGCCCTAATCTTCTTTGTAGGTATGCCAATCATGATTTCTGAACTTTGCATCGGTAGAGCGAGTAAAAAAGGGAGTGGTGGTGCTTTCACTAAGCTTATCGGCAACAAAAAGAGCAAATTATGGCGAGCCGTTGGCTTACTTGGGGTGATAATTGCATTTTTAGTTAGTAGTTACTACAGTATTATCGCTGGTTGGACCTTAGATTATTTATTTCATAGTTTTAATGGCACGCTTATCAATTTTAGTAACGCAGAGTTAGTAGACTATTATCATAATTTTATGAATAGTGATAATTCTCAAATATTCTGGCATCTAATATTTACTATCTTAACTACCCTCATTATTAGTGGCGGAATAAGTAGCAGTATAGAATGGTTTAACAAAGTTACTATGCCATTCTTATTCATTATCATAATCGGCTTAATGATATTTTCTTTAAATATCGAAATTAATGGTAACTGGACTAATTTATTTCAAGCTAAATCAATTGATTTTCTATTTAACCCTAAATGGGAAAGCTTCACACAAGAGTCATTTTTCAGAGCACTAGGACAGGCAGCCTTTACCCTCAGTATCGCTTCTGGGACCATGATTAGTTATGGTAGTTATTTAAATAAAAAAGAAAATGTCGTCAATTTAAGTATCATCGTAGTAATTATGGATACATTGGTAGCAGTTTTCGCAGGATTAATGATATTTCCGATAATTTTCCATTATGGCTTAGAACCTGGCTCTGGGACTGGACTAGTTTTTATTAGCTTACCTAGTCTTTTTACTCAGTTACCTAGTGGTAATTTATTTGCGTTAGTATTCTACTTTTTACTCTCATTCGCCGCACTTAGTTCTAGTGTTGCGATATTAGAACCAGTAGTTACCCACTTAATAGATGAAGCTAAATACTCTAGACAAGTCGCTGCAGGTATTTCTGGTTTTCTTAGCCTTTTACTCGGAGTAGTTTGGATTAAAGTTAGTACTCTTGAACATACTGGAACATTTACCAATATAGACAAATTGGTATCAGACTTACTGATACCAATTGAATCCGTTGCTATTTGTGTGTTTGTTGGATGGGCGCTCAGGAAAAAACTGTTTCTTAAGAAACTAAATTCTCACTCCCAGTGGATTAACGAAGTGCTATATTTCTTAATCAAGTGGATTTGCCCTGTGGGTATTTTCTTGATCTTGATTAACACTTTCTAAAAGATTCGTTAACCTCTTTGTACTTATTATATGCCCATATTAAAGCTTTTCTAACAAGTTTCTTTATTTTTTTTCAATATTTATTAGTGCAAATATCACTTTTATCTTAAATCTATATGTCTATCAATGAAATATTTTCATAAGTTAAGAAAGATTAAGTAATTTTATTAAATATATTGCCTAGACCTGCCGATCTAATTAAATAGGTATAGAACTTTTAACAAGGTTGAAATCAAGCGTGTGATTTCAAAAAGTTCTTAAGGGGGAAATATGACTTTATTCAGGGGGTTGAGCTTGCTTTGTATAGCTTTGTTGCTAAACACAGTTTACTTTAATGGAATAACTGTCGGAGCAGAGGAAAAGAATTTATTCAGTTGCGATAGTAGCTCAGATAAAAAGATCGCAGATGGATTAATTTTAAAACTTGGAAGTTTAGATACTAAGAATACGGAAAAATTAAAAGAACAGTTAATCGCGAAGAAAGGACTCGACTCTTGGTTTGAGATAAGTTCACTTGAAAATGATAGAGATTTAGACAATGAATATAAATTCTTATCAAATAGAACAGCTAAAAAGCTCAAAAATCTAAATAAATACAAGAATATAAAGCACAAGCTCGGTATAGATAGAACCTACTTAGTAAAAGCTAAATATCATGAAAATGAAACTTATAGTTGTGCAGAATTAAAAAGTATGGAGAGGCAAATCCTAAGTATTCTTGCTGAAGATTTTATTGAGTACTTAGAGCCAAATTATATTAGAAATTTACTTGCGCCTATTACGCTTATTAAAGAGCTCAGCAATTCACTTAATAGCTTAAGTTCAGGAACTTGGGCAATAAATAAAATTAAGGCTAAAGCCGCGTGGATATATAGTACCGGCAAAGGTGTAAAAGTAGCGATGCTCGATTCCGGTATGGAATATAATCACCCAAATCTCTGGGACAAGGTCTGGGTAGATGATGAAGTCATAAGTGATGTTAATGCAGACGGCTATGTAAATTTAGATGACGCAGATTTAAACGGTAACCGCTTTATAGAAAGTAATTTTGGAACAAATGAAATCTCAACTTTAAACAGTGATAGTATCTTTGGGGAGTATTACAAAGATGCTATACATAATAATCCACTGGATGGATTCGGACATGGGACACATGTCGCTGGAATTATTGCAGCTGAAAATTCCAATAATTCAAATTATAATGGAATAGCCTACGACTCAAAGCTCATAGCAATGAAAATCTTTGATAACCAAGGTAATTTCAGTTCAATCTCAGAACTTTTGAAGGCGATAAGGGCAGCAATTATTGATGGAGCTAAAGTAATCAATGCATCGATAGGAGGAAGTTTCTATTCACACTTAGAAGAAGAAACATATAGGCTAGCTGAAGATTTAGGCGTACTAGTCATAGCTGCAGCTGGAAACAATAGTTCTAATAACGATTACAGACCTATATATCCAGCTAACTATAAAACAGTATTTTCTGTAGCAGCCACCAGTCAAGATGACAGTATTTCTAACTTTTCTAATTATGGAAACAGCGTAGATATTGCCGCTCCAGGTGATTTAATAAGTTCAACTATGGCTAATAATAGTTACCTTGCAAGTAATTTTGCTAGTAGTTTAGATCAAAGCATAGATTCAGATTATGGATACTGGTACTTAAGTGGAACTTCAATGGCAACGCCATATGTATCAGGCTTAGCAGCATTAATTTTAAGTAAGCATCCAGAACTTAGTAATGATGCAGTAAGAAATATCATAGAAGAATCAAGTGACCCAATCATAGGAACAAAGAATATTTCTCATGGTAGGATCAACGCGCTAAGAGCCTTAGAAATAGCAGAAAACTATTCAAATGATAGTTCAATAAGCCTCAAAGAGCTTAGTAGAACATTATTCCTCTCAAGACCTAGAAGTAGAAATATCAACAAGTTCAACTTCTTAAGCTTAAGCTCCTCCTTAGAGACCTATAGCCAGAACTCAGAAGGTTTAGATACACTTGCAAAAGTAATCAGAGCATTAAATGCTGTAGATACAAATAGAAACGGAATAGTTACAAGTAAAGAGTTAAAAAATTACAATACAAAGTATAAAAGAAGAAGAAGAAGATATCCATTCAGACGCTTAGACGTAAATAAAGATGGAAAAGTTAATGAAATCGACGATATTTACATTAAGTATATTTATTCATTGATAAATATTACCGTGTAGAAAGAGGAAAAGCTCCAAATTGATTGGGATTTATTTAATTAGTTGAAGTTTGGAGCTTTACTATATCAAGTTCATAGAGCTTATTAAAGAGTTTTACGATATCAAGCCCTAATACCACATCATGGTCGCCATTAATTTCTTTAAAGATATGCTTGCCATGTCGCTCTAACATATAACTTCCAGCTGAATGAAGAGGTTTCTCAAGCTCAATGTAAGCTAAAATTTCTTCATCACTCAAATCTCTCAAAGTAAGCTCAGCTTTGCTAAGAGATTCTAAGATGACTTCAGAATTTTTTACTAAAAGCATCGCACAGTTTTGGGTATGAGTTTTCCCTCTAAGACATTTTAAATGCTTGATACAATTTTCAATAGATTCAGGCTTATCATATACTTTCCCATCTAATAAACAAACTTGGTCAGCAGCAATAATATAGGCATCAGGGAATTTTTTAGATACAGCTAATGCTTTTTCTTTAGCAAGAAAAATAGCCATTTCTTCAGCAGACATATTTTTACATTTAGTTTTTTTTAATTCATCTTCATCAATATCTGCCGGATAGTTTTTTATATTTAAACCGTGCCTTGATAGCATTTCTAACCTGGTTTTAGAAGCAGATGCAAGAATAAGCTCAGACTTTAGAATAATTGTCATAATATTTCTAAAAGTACTATAATTATTTATGCTAAGATAAAACTTTAGATTTGATTAACAAATGGAAGCTCAAACCGTTTTATTTAATCCCAATTATAAAGACATCCTTAAGAAGGATCAAGATAATCCCCCGGTTGTGTATTATTAATTATATGGGGAATATCAATTTTTCTGAGCTTCCATTGGTATTCCCCCCTTTTTTTACTAAGATAATATTTGCTTTTAATACCTTATATATGTCAGACACCACTCTTACAAAGCTATGTACGAGTATTAGCAGCAGATAAGATGATTAAGTATAGGCCTATTTCTAAGGGTTATACGAATTAAATAATCGATCAAAACCATAAAAATTCAGCTATAATTTCAGTAATGTTTCAAACAATTAAACAACTTACAGTGAAAGAATTAAAGCAGTGGCAAGATGAAAACAAAGATTTCACGCTTATAGATGTAAGAAACCCTGATGAATTTAAATATGCAAATATAAATGGAGTTTTAATTCCAATGTCTGAAATTCCAGAAAGAGTAAATGAGTTTCCGCAAGAAAAACCAGTAGTGGTTCACTGTCACCATGGAAGCAGAAGTAAAAAAGTTATAGCTTGGCTGCAAGAGCAGAATGACAAATACGATTTATATAATCTTGAGGGTGGGATACATGCCTGGTCAGAGCAAATAGATACTGATGTTCCGATGTATTAAACATCAGATTTCAACATTATTAATAAAATGCAGACTTAGCTGAAGAAAGTGCAAATACTAAAACTTCCTAACCTTAAGTCTATTAATCTCGTGCATATACTGAATAACACCAGAAATCACAGCCATAATCGGTAGTGCGAAAATTACGCCAAAAGCTCCATAGAGCTTAGCACCAATAATTAAACCTAAAATAATTGCAATCGGATGAAATCCTAAAGCGTCTCCCATAATTCTAGGTGTTATAAAATTATCTCTAAAGATCTGTGTATATGCCATATACACAATAAATGCTATAAAAGCCTTAGTAAAGGATGTTGAGAAACCTACAATTATCAAACATGGAATAATAGCCATCCATGTACCGATAACAGGAAGCATTTCAAGCATCTGCGCCAAACCTAAAACTAATGCAAAAGGGACTTTTAATATAAAGTATGAACTCAACATTACAAGAGTTGTCATAGATGCTACCTGAAACTGTCCAATAATAAAAGCGTACAAGCCTTTATCAATCTTACTTTTCACGTTAACTAGGTGGTCTCTGACTTTTCCATCAAAAGGAGTTAAGAATAATTCCCAAACTCTTTTACCATCAACTAATAAATAAAAACTTATAATGATTGTTAAAACTATATATAAACCAGCAGAAACTGAGTTTTTTATAAATGATGTAAGGATACTACTGAATTGAGAAATTTTAAAATCTTTAATAGCTTCTAAAGCTCCATTCACAAAACCATTTAAATCAAAAGAGAATGGTAATATAATCTGATGACCAGCAAGGAAGGCAGTAAAAGAATCTAAGCTATATTTAAGCTTAGGAACTAAACTCGGGATAGTATTAGAAAGCAATTTTAACTGAGAAAAAATTTCTGGAAAAAGATAAACGCTTATTAAAATTAATAAAGAAATAAAGGTCAAATAGATAATCGCTACAGAGATTATTCGGTAACGAATATATTTAGTAAGGAAATCTACAGGCTTAGCAAGCAGATAATTAATTAAAACTGCTATAAAAAATGTAATTACGACGTCAGATATTTTATCTGCAGCATTAATTAATGAATTAGCTATAAATAAAAATAATGCAAAACTAACTAGCTGATAGGTTCTTAACTTCCACTTATCTAATTCTCTTCTTTCATCCACCATATATTTTCAATTCTATTTGGAACAAAATTCAAAGCTCAAAATCGAAAAATTTGAATTATTCGCTAATTCAATTATAATGTGTATATGCCCGAACTCAAGGTAAAACAGCATAAAAAAGAAATATTTTTAGATCTTTCTTCCTTTGACTTCAGTAATGACTCATTTAGAAAGGAACTTGAAAATGAATTAAGTAGAAATGCTGGTTTTTTTTCGGGGAACTCTGTTTCCGTGATCATTCCAGAGATGGAATTAAATAAAAATTCTAAAGATATAAAACGACAAATCCAAGATATACAAGATTCACTTAATAAAAAGAATATTTCCCTTAGAGCATCTTATGCTGCAGGTGACTTAGAAAATATGATTGCCTCCACTGATAGTTTCCGTGATGTGAAGCTTAACTACGAGGATGGTCAAACAGAAACAGTTTCTACATCTAAAGAAGATATTAAGGATGAGGAATATAATATTCCAGACACTCTTTATGTGAAATCAAATCTAAGAGCCGGTCACTTAATTCGTTACCCAGGTTCGGTAGTAATAATCGGTGACATTAACCCATCTGCAGAAATTATAGCTCAGGGAGATGTACTTATATGGGGTGTATGTAGAGGAATAATTCACTCAGGTTCAAACGGCAACGAAGCTGCTACTATAAGAGCTTTAAAATTTTCTAATTGTCAATTAAGAATCGCAGAGAAATTTTTAGGAGTTCCTAAAGAGGTGGAACCTAAAAAGAATGAAAAAAATAATTATTTTAATGGTGGAGAGCTTGCAAAAATCGAAAATAGTGAGATAATGATATACAAATCTTAATTAAATCATTAGGTTGTTCAATGGGTAGAGTAATAGTAATAACGTCAGGAAAAGGTGGAGTAGGTAAAACTACTACTACAGCTAATATCGGTGCATCACTTGCAAAACAAGGAAAAAATGTTTGTGTCGTAGATATGGATATAGGATTAAGAAACTTAGATATTCTTATGGGCCTAGAAAATAGAGTTGTCTATAATTTAGTAGATGTCATTGAAGGGACTTGTAAAGTAAAGCAAGCGCTAGTAAAAGATAAAAAATTACCAAATCTATCTTTATTACCTTCAGCTCAAACCAGAGATAAAACTGCTGTAAACTCTGATCAAGTGAAAGATTTAGTTGATGAATTAAAGACTATGTTTGATTTTGTTTTAGTTGATTGTCCAGCGGGGATTGAATCTGGTTTTCAGAACAGTATCTCAGGCGCAGATGAAGCTATTGTAGTAGTAACCCCTGAAATGTCTTCTGTTAGAGACGCAGATAGAATCATAGGTTTACTTGAAGCTAGAAAGAATGAACTAGATTCATATAAATTAGTTGTAAACAGAATAAAGCCTGACCTAATGAATGCTAATCAAATGATGAGCATTGATGATATATGTGAAATTCTATCTGTAGATCTTCTAGGAATAGTTCCAGATGATGAAGACATAGTAGTTTCTACGAATAAGGGTGAACCACTTTCACTTACAGCTAATAAGTCAGCTGGTCAAGCTTATAGAAACATAGCAAAAAGGATTTTAGGGGAAGATATTCCATTAATGGATATCAAAGGAAAAGGGTTTTTCAAAAAATTAAAGGCGATATTTAGTTAAAATGTTCACAGCAGTAAAAAATCTCTTCAATAAAATCAGCGGTAAAGCAGATGATACAAGTGGCAATACAGCTGCAAACAGAATGAGGTTAATGTTAACTCATGACAGACAAGAAGTTTCTCCTGGCATTATGAACCAGATGAAACAGGAAATACTGGAGGTTATCTCTAAATATTTTGATATAGATCCTCAGGAAGCTGAATTTATCATTCAAGCTAATCACTTTGAAGCAGAATCAATTTTCTCATCTAAGGTTCCATTACTTAAAGGAGCTAAACTTAGAGCTGAGCATATGGTTGCTAAGACTGAAGCTGAATAATTTCTAAGCATGCTAAAATCTTATAACTATGGTACAAGCACCTATTGAAAGAAAAACATCAGGAAATACTGATGAACTGAAGAACAAAATAGAAGAGGTTTATAATCTTCCATTTCCAGAATTAATTTATAAAGCTCAAACTATACACAGAAATTTTCACAACCCTAATGAAGTTCAATTTTGCACTTTAAGTAATATTAAATCTGGTGCCTGTCCTGAAGACTGTGGCTACTGCTCACAGTCAGCTCACCATAAAACCGAATCAGAAGTTTATGGCTTAATGAACATAGAAGAAGTCTTGAAAGAAGCAAAGGAAGCGAAAGATAATGGTGCTACAAGATTCTGCATGGGTGCAGCTTGGAGATCAGCACCTGATAACTATCAATTCGAAAATGTTTTAGAAATGGTTCGTAGTGTCAAAGAAATGGGTATGGAACCATGTGTTACACTCGGAATGCTCAAAAAAGAGCAGGCTGAAAAACTTAAAGAAGCTGGGCTTCATAGCTATAACCACAATATTGACACTTCACCTGAACATTACTCCAATGTCATCAGCACAAGGACTTTCGATGATAGATTAGAAACGATTAAACACGTTCAAGATGCTGGAATCAATGTTTGTTGTGGTGGGATTTTAGGTTTAGGAGAAACTAAGGCAGACCGTATTAGTTTTATAGCTTCACTAGCGAAGCTTGACCCACAGCCTGGTTCAGTACCGATAAATGTACTTGCACCTATTCCTGGTACTCCTTTATATGAAGAGGGAATTCAAAATCCAGTAGATAATTTCGAAGTGATTAGAACTATAGCGACATCCAGAATAATGATGCCAAAGGCACAAGTAAGACTTTCAGCTGGTAGGCTTGAAATGTCAGATGAAATGCAGTCACTTTGTTTTATAGCTGGAGCTAACAGTATTTTCTCTGGTGATAAGTTATTAACGACTGATAACCCCGAGTCTAGTAAGGACTTTCAGCTTATTGAAAAACTAGGAATGAGTAGAAGAGATAAAGCTAAGATTTAAACTAATTGCTCAGCAAGTTCAGTAAATTAGTTTTAAGATCAGGATCCATTTTCTGTTCAAGTAACTTTTGAAAAAACTCTTCAATGGAGCTTTTCATACTCTTATTTGAGTTAGCATCAACATTAATAAGCTTAGTTGCTAAATCTAAGACTTTTTTCTGCAGAAACTTATCAGGAAAATTACTAAAATATGATACTAAATTCTTAGTAATCATCAAATCATTTTGATCATTACTCTTTATT
>CALBDR010000232.1 GCA_937927525.1 uncultured Candidatus Melainabacteria bacterium | reverse complement strand
GTAATAGACTTCATTATTATGGGTACTGCTGTTTTTGTAGCACTGAAAGCATACGAAAATTCTCAGAAGAAAGAAGAAGAAGCTAAAGAAGAAACTCCTCCTGAACCTAGTGAAGAAGTTAAATTACTTACTGAGATTCGTGATTCACTTAAAGTTACTAATCATTAGTCTTGATAATTTCTTTTATTTCATTTATAAATCTTTGAGTTAATTCATTTATTTTTGTGTTTTCAAAGTCATAAGGTAAATTTTCTATAAAGTTGCTTAGAAAATCATATTCTCCAAAATATTTTTTTTCTAATTCATCATTTAATTTAAATTCATCATTTATTATTTCTTGTAAATCCTGGTCTATTTTTTTATTTAAATATTCTTGTTTACTTATTTTTTCATTCAGTTGATTTAAATTATTTTTTCTTAAGTAAATATATTCTATATTAATATTTGGATCTATTATGAAGTTTCTATAACTTTTTAATTCTTGGGCTAAGAAAAAATTATTATTCTTTAAAGCTAATTCATATGGTTTCATACCATTATTATTAGTTTCATCTAAAAGTTCAACTGAAGATATATTTATTAGATATTTTATATTTTCACTTATATTTTCTAATTTTTTATTACTTTTAATATGTTCAATGTTATATTCCAATTCTTTTTCTAAGCTAATACTATCTTTTTGTGAATAAAATCTATCTTTTTTCATTTCATTTAATAACTCATGGTTAATCATTTCTTCATCTACTAGATTAATAATTCTGTGAAATATATTTTCACCCATAAGATCATCTTTGTTATTACCGTATTGAGCACTAAATAAATAGCTTATAAATTTTTGATCTACACCTTGTAAAATTAAATTCATGTATTTTTTTAAGTTTACTAGTTGTTCTTTTTTCATCAAATTTTATAGAACCATTTTTATCTCTAGAAATTGGTAAAAGAAGATGATTTTCATTTTCTTTATTGAAGTTTGGATATAAAAATATACTTGCAAATCGGAAAAGGTCTTGATCTAACATTAAACATTCTCCAAATCTAAATTTAAAGCATTTAAAATATTTTTAGCCTTAAGCTGAATCTCTTCAAATTCTTTCTCTGGATCTGATCCAGATGTTATCCCTGCACCACTATGTAAACTTAATTCATCAGTTAGTTTGTCATAAACTAAAGTTCGAATCAGAATGTTAAATTCACCACCTTTGTTGAATTTATAGTAGCCAGCAGAACCTGTGTAGCTTCCTCTAGGACTATTTTCTATCTCATTTATGATTTCTATTGCTCTTTTTTTAGGTGTACCTGTTATAGAACCTCCTGGAAAGCAATAAGAAAAAATTTTTTCAAAGTCTGGAATTTCATACTCATTGATTTTTAATATATGTTCATGATTTATTTTTCCTTGAATTGTTGAAATTAAATGAAACAGGTCTTTAAATTTATATTTTTTCATTAATTCAGTTACTTTTACAGACGAGGTTTTAGATATTTTTCCAATATCATTTCTAATTAAATCTACTATCATTAGATGTTCCGATTTTTCTTTTTCTGAATATGACAGTGTATTTTCTTCATTTAATTTTACTGTCCCTTTTATAGGGCTACTTTCTACAATAAAATCATTATTTTCTTTTTTTATTTTCAAAAAGGATTCTGGCGAGCTACTTATAATTGCATAATTTTCAAAATTTATAAATGCCATATATGGAGAAGGATTTGATGATTTTAGATTTTTATACATAGTTTCTAAATCTTCATTAGGTACAGGTTTTTTAGAAATTATAGTTTTTTCAGAAATATTAGCTTGGTATATTTCTCCTTCTTCAATAAAGTTTTTACACTTATTTACATTACTAATAAATCTTTCTTTGTTAAAAATTTCATTTTGGTAATTTTGATTTATTTCAAGATTTTCTTTTTTATAAGTTTCATTTAAATTAATTTTATGAATTTCTTCATAAAGAACAATTTCTATATCCCTGTCATAGCTTATATATGCAGCAAAACCTGAGTTTGGGAATTTTAAAATTTCTGGATTATCAATTAAAAAATTCTGTAATTGTTTAAAACTGTAGAATTTCTTTAAAGCTTTTTGTGCTGAAATTAAATTCTTTTGTTTATAAGAATCATTTGAGTTATGGTGTAGATCACAAGTTTCAAGTAGAAACTTATGGTCTATCAGCTTTAACTCTGACTGATGCATTACCAGTAAATCCTTCAGCATTAATTACAGGTTTGTGAATTTTTATATCTACTGTATTAATTTTTTCATGATCGGCAAAAAGCTTGTCTATAATTGATTTACAAAGGTGTTCGATTAAATTAAATTCTTTTGATTTAGCTACGTCTTGAATAGCGTGAGAGAGTGCTACATAGCTAATGCTGTCTTCCATTTTATCGCCATTACAAGCATCGCTTAGATCTAAAGAAATTTTCAGGTCTACCATTACTGCTTGACCTCTTTGTCTTTCATTTTCATAGATACCTAATCTACAAAAAGCTTGTACTTGTTCTAAATGAATTTCTGTTAGCATACTAGTTTGCTGTTACTTCTGTTTTAAGTCTTTTAACTCTTTCATAGAATTCAACTGTTAATTCACTTGTAGAGTTTAATTGTTCTTCAAGGTTTTTAGTTTTTTCTTTAAAAAGTTTTATATCTTTTTCTAAATTTTCTATTCTCGAATCTTTTTTAGAAGCTTCTTTCTTTAAAGACTCATTTTCAGTATATAGCTTTTTACTATCTTCTGATAATTCTGTTGCAGTTTCCACATTATTTTCTGGATTAGTTTCAGATTTTTCTTCTTTTGAGAGATTTAATATCTTAGTTTCTAAATCAGAAAGCTTATCATTATATGTTTCAATTTCATCTTGAAGTTTATTGATCTCTTCATTCTTTTCATTTAGTGTACTTTGAAGCTTAGCTACGCTTTTTCTTTCTTCCTCACTAAGTCTTTTAACTTCATTAAGTGCTTTGTCTAAAGAAGATTGGGTTTTTTCTAAACTAGCTGCTTTACCAAAGCCTCTGAAAAGAATTTCAAAAAAACTTTTAGAGTTTCTTTTATTTATTTCACTTAGTACATTGTCTTTAGCAGATTTAATAAAATCTGATATTTCTTTTAGTCTTGATTCATTATTTTGCATGTTCAAGCTCCTTAGGATCTTCAGAAGTTCTTCCTGATTCTTGTTCTTTACCATCATTATTTTGTATTTCTATCTTAGTTTCAATTAATTTAACGCCCATGCGTTTTTTTGACTTTTCTAAGTTGATAATTTCAACTTCTAATTTAGTGTTTATTTCAGGAAATTCTTTTTCTGAGTAGTTTGATTTATGAAGTAAGGCTTCGATACCTGGTTCTACTTCAACAAAGAAACCAAAGTCTGCATGACTAATAACTTTTACTTTATGTTTAGTTCCTACTGCGTATTTAGCTTCATCTATGATAGTCCAAGGATCAGGTACAATCTGCTTTCTACTTATGGCTATTTGGTGATTGTCTTGATCAATTTTAAAAACTTTACCTGAGATATCGTCACCAACAGTAACCAAATCTGAAGGTTCGCTAAATCTAGCCCATGATAATTCAGATGAAGGTATTAAAATATCAATTCCTTCATATTCTATGAAAACACCAAATTTAGTTGTCCTTACAACCTTACCTGTTATTTCTTGACCGATAGCAAGTTTACTCATAACTTCATTAGACTTGGCTTTCATTTGCTCTTCACTAATAGTTTTATGATCTAAAATAATTTTATTCTTAGTTTCATCAATTTCATGTATCTTAGCTGGAATTTTTTTACCAACCCACTCTGCTTGATTTAAATTTTTAAGAGTAACGAATTTATAATCTATTAACTTAAAAGGAATAAAAGCTGTTTGTTTAGTTAAGTCTATTAAAACTTCAACTCCACTTTTAACTACTTTCTTAATTTCAACTTCTAAATTAGTATCTTTTATTTCTTCAAGTTTTTTCCATTTACCCTTTTCTTCTATTTTCTTTAAAGAGGCACGGAAAACACCTTTAGTTTTTTTCTCTTTATCTGTGATTAAAACTTCTATTCTATCACCAGCTTTATAGTCTTTTCTGTCACCCATTTCATTTGCATTGACAAATGCTTCGTAACATTTATTAATATCCAAATAAATGCCGTTTGAGTTGATAGAAAGTACTGAACCTGTGATTATCTCTCCGATTTTAGGTTCTTTGTCTTGTCTATCTAGCAGAATCTGCTCTACTAATTTAATGAATTTGTTTGACATAAATCAATACGTAATATTATATTCTAACTTATTTTTGCTTTGTAAATTCAGAAAAATAAAATCTTGATGCAAAAGCCAAGGCTAGTGCTATTCCCATATAGATAAATCCGAATATATTATAAGGGTCATATCCTATTTCTTTTAGAAATCTTAGGAGAAACCCGAGTGCGATCATAAGTAGAATAGTAATAACTCCTCTAGCTCCGAATAAAATTAAGAAACCTTTTAAATAGTTAAGAGGATTTGAATCGATTTTATCTAAGTTTGCGATATTTCTTAGACACGCCTTTTTTAGAACAGTAGATGATTTTATAACTCCAATAACTAGAGATACGAAAAGTAGTGATAACATCCAGTTAGGTTCTACGAAGTATGGTTCAAGCCATCCCATGGCTCTAGATCCAATTCTAAATCCTACACTTAACCAAATTATTCCTGCTAAAAGTAAACTAAAGCGTGCTGGTGTCATTTGAATGATTTTAGCAAATTACCAAGGTTTTAATTTCTTTGAATTATTATTTTCTTGTTGAGCTTGCTGCTCAGGGTTTTTGGGAAGTTTATTTTCTTTTATTTGCATTAAAAGGTTTTCAAGTTCTTGTTTTGATAGCTTATCTTTATTTTTTTCTTGTTCTTCTTTGTTCTTTTGATCTTGCTTATCTTTTTGATCTTGTTTTTTCTTATCCTGATCTTTATTTTCGTTATTCTGATCTTTATCTTCGTTATTTTCTTTTTCTTTATTCTCTTCTTCCAGAAGTTTTTTAGCAAGCTTTAAATTGAATTCTGCTTTTTTATCTTCTGGGTCTATTTTTAAAGCTTGTTCATAGTTGAAAATAGCATTTTTGTATTCTTGTTTTTTAAAGAGTGTGTTTCCTAAGTTATAGAAAGATTTTTGTTTAAGGGAATTTTCTTTAGGATTATTACTAATACTTTGATTAAAGAAGTTTTGCGCTTGATCAAAGTTATTTTCTTTATACATACAAACTCCTAAATGGTAGTTTAATCTACTATCCTTCGGGTTTTTAGCTAGTTCTTTAATATAATTTTCTTTTGCTTTACTGAATTTACTTTTCTTTAAATCATTATTTGCTTTTAATTTATTGATATTTATAAAAGCATGTGAAGGACTTGCATTACTAAGAAGTAATATTATTAGCAAAGCTGAAAAGAAATTTTTAAAGTTAATCCCTAAACAGATTTCAAGTATTAGTAAAATGAAAGCAATACTTAGAAATATTTGAAAACTTTCTTTCCATTTCTGGATTTTTCCTGATTTTAATTTTACTGATTCATTTTCACCTCTAATAAAATTTCTATAAAGTTGCTCTAAATGAAAGTCTCCTGATCTTGATCTAATATACTTCCCATCAGTGATTGAAGCAATTTCTTTAAGCATAGAATCGTTTAATCTTGAGATTACAATTTCCTCCTTATCATCTTTTATAAGTGATCCATGGTATTTTATAGGTGCACCTTTAGATGATCCTACTCCTATACTTACTATTTTTATTCCTTGCTTTTTAGCTTCTTGAGCCATTTCTTTAGTTTTTTCATCTTGTTCTTCGCCATCACTAATTAATATAAGTATTTTTGAACCTATATCTACATGAGAAAAACCTTTAATAGCAGTTTCAATAGCTGATTTGATCGAGGTTCCTGGATTTTGAATAGATTCAATATTAATTTCCTTAATCCAGTTTTTTACCATTATATAATCGTGAGTAAGAGGTGATTGTAAATAACTGCTACCAGCAAAAATAATGAAACCCACTCTGTCACCATCAAGTATATTAATTAATTTTTCTATTTCTAATTTTGCTCTAAAGAGTCTAGATGGACTTATGTCATCTGCAAGCATACTTTTAGAAAGATCTAAAGCTATAAAAATATTTGCACCCTTTTTCTCTATTTCTTTCCAGTCATATCCCCATCTAGGTGAGATTATTGCTGTGATTATGAAAAGCAATGAGAGACTTAGGATTATAAATTTACTAATTAAAAACTTTTTATTAAAAGAAGGAATTATTTCTTTTAATTTCTCTAGAGAACAGAACTTGAGAAGATTCTTTTTAGAGCTCTTGTATGAGTAATATAAGAAAAAAATCAAAGCTGGTATTAATAGATAAAGTATCAGAAATTCAGGATTTTTTATATTCATTTATAACCTCTTTAATAATGTATTAGACAAAACTATTTCTAAAATGAATAACGCAAAAGCTGTCCATAAAAAGTATTCATAAATATCTTTATAGTTAGTATATTCTTTTATCTCTACTTCTGTTTTTTCTAATTTATTGATTTCATTATATATAGCTGTAAGTTCCTCGGTGCTTTGCGCTCGGTAATATTTGGCACCAGTTTTCTCAGCGATTTCTATTAGTGTTTCTTCATCTATGGTTACATTTTGTTTAATTGCTTTTTTACCAAATGGGGTATCAACTACAAAGGGCACCTCTCCATCTTGACCGATGCCAATGGTATAAATTTTAATTTTAAATTCTTCAGCAAGTTTACTTGCCATATTAGGAGAGATCGATCCTGAGGTATTTTGACCGTCAGTCATTAGGATTAAAATTTTAGATTTAGCTTTTAAATCTTTTAAACGTTTTACGCCTAGAGCTATAGCTGAACCTATAGCAGTGGATTTACCAGCTATACCGATGTCGATATAGTTGATTAAATTTATGATCGCACTATGGTCTCTAGTTATAGGGCATTGGGTGTATGCTTCATCGCCAAAGACTATTAAACCTAATCTATCATCGGGTCTTTTAAAGATGAAATCTTTTAGGATTTTTTTTACTACAGTAAGTCTATTTACGTTTTGATTATTTAGCTTTAAGTCAAGTGCTGACATGCTTTGAGAAGTATCGATAGCTAAGATTATATCTAAACCTAGATTTTTGTTTGTTGAAAAGCTTTGTCCTAATTGAGGTCTAGCTAAGCAAATTATGATTAAGCTGATACTTAGTATCCTTAGTATAAAAGGAAGATGGTAAAGGATTTTATCAGCTATGTTATTAAAACTTTCATTAGGATAAGAATAGCTGATTTGAATACTAGTTAATTTTGATTGTTTGAAGTATAGGAAAATAACAATTAGTAAAACTAGAAAGAGAATAAAATATAGTGGATCTGCAAAACTCATGATATTTCTAATTCCTTTTCTTCATTATTCTTTGTAGTAATTTTTTCTTCTATTTTATAAATTAGTTCTATAGCATCATATAGATCTTGAAGTTTTTCTTCTTCTTTAAATTCTTTTTTTGCAAATTTAGCTAGGTCTGCTCTTTCTAAGCTTTTTATAAATAGTTTTGCTTGATTAGTAGCAATTTCTTCAAATTTATAAATCTCTTTTTCGATTTCTTTTGTTGTTTTATCAACAAAGTTAAGTCCAAATCTATAATCAAAATATTCTCTAGTTAGCTCAGAGTAATTAATATAAAAATTCTTTGTGTTATTTTCTTGTTCAAGAGATTTTATTTCGTCTAGAATAATTTCAGTTTTAGTTCTAGTATCGGTGACGATATCTTTTTTATATTTCTTCCAAATAAAATAAATTATTGGGATTAGAATAATGACGCTAAAAGTTATAAGCCACCAAAGTGGTATCTGAATTTCTACAAAACCATGTATATCTTTCAAGCTATTAATTAGCTTTTCTTTAGTAGCTTCGTCCATTCAGTATGAAATTATATCAGTGATAGAATACAAGTATTAATGTTCAATGGGACAAAGCTATTTTTAGTTTTAATTTGTGCACTATCAGTGTTACTAACTGATTTTAAAGTGCTTGCGAAGCAAACAAAGAAACCTAATATTTTATTTATTGCAATAGATGATTTAAATGACATGATTCCGATTCTTGATGAAGAAGCGATAGTTTCTACACCTAATTTAGATAAGTTGGCTGAAAAATCGACTGTTTTCAAAAATGCTTTTACCAGTTCTACTTTATGTAACCCTTCGAGGTTTTCTTTATTAACTGGTTTAAAACCTAGTAGTACAGGGGTTTATCTTAATACTACAAACTCACTTTTAGTCGAAAATAAGTACTTAAATATTATGACTTACCTTAAGAAGTTTGGTTATAAAACTATAGGGGTCGGCAAAATTTTTCATGGTACTCAAAATCAAGAATCTGCTTGGGATATTTATCATGGTTATGAAAAGAATCGTTTAGCGACTAAAAAATCACATAATATCTGGCCTCGTAACTGGGGAGTTGTAAAAGAGAAGTTTTTAGATTTAAGAGATAGATTAGTCACGGATAAAGCTTTAGAGTATGTTTCTGAAGAATTTGATCAGCCTACTTTTTTAGCTGTAGGTTTTCATAACCCACACCTACCCTGGTTTTACACTAAAGAAATATATGATAAGCATGCAATTTCCTTATCTAAAATAAAGAAACCAGAGGAACCTGATTATATTCTTTCTGATTTACCAGATTCTGCAAAGACTTTTGCTATACAATATAATGCTTTTGATCAATCAAACTACCATGAAAAAGTAATAGAGCAAGGTGAGTGGAAAAAGGCTATTCAAGCCTATTTGGTGGGAGTAAGTTATATGGACGAAAAGCTAGGGGAGCTTTTAGAAGCTTTTTACGCTAGTCCTAATGCTAAAGATACTATTATTGTTTTATGGAGTGACCATGGCTATCATTTAGGTGAAAAGCATCATTGGAATAAACATGCACTCTGGGAAAAAACAACACATGTACCACTTATGTTTTCTTTTCCTGGACAGAAAGCTATCAAAAATAAATGTGTAGTTAGTTTACTTGATGTTTTTCCGACTATTATTGATTCTTTAAATTTACCTAAACTTGACCATTTAGAAGGACAGTCTTTATTGCAAATAATGTTCACGGAGAATGCGATTTGGGATAATCATGCTTTAACGACTATGGATTATAAGAATCACTCTGTAAGAGGAATTCGCTGGCGTTATACTAGATATAAAGATGGTTCTGAAGAACTCTACGATAAAAAATTTGATCCTAATGAGTTTTTTAATTTAGCTGAGTATAAATCTTTGAAGCGTGTGAAGAAAAGGTTAAAGGGTTTTCTGCCTGATGATAATCATAAAGCGCTTCCTGAGGAAGTTTTTGTTCATTAGTTGCAGGTTTCGACTATAGTCGAAGAGAAATATTTTTTGTTTATGGTTTCGATTATAGTCGAAGAAAAAGTTTAAACTATATTTATTTCGGGTATAATCGAAATAGTGACTAAGGCTTTACTACGTAAAAATTACTTAAAAACTATCAAACCTTTTATAGATAAGTCTGTAATTAAAGTTATTATCGGTATGCGTAGAAGTGGTAAGAGTTTCTTTTTAAGGCAGATTATAAATCTTATCGGTAAAGAAAAACAGATAGTTTATATCGATAAAGAAAATTTAGATTTTAAAGGTATTAAAGATTTTAATGATTTAGATGAATACGTTAGTTCTAAAATCGATAAAAGAAAGAAAACATATTTATTCATAGATGAGATTCAAGATATTTCGGGCTGGGAGAAGGTCATAGCTTCTTACCAAGGTTCTGGTAATTTTGATATTTATATTACTGGTTCTAATTCTGAATTACTATCTTCTGAATTATCGACTTTAATTTCAGGGCGTTATGTCGAGTTTTACCTTTATCCATTGTCTTTTAATGAGTTTCTGGAATTCAGGAAAAGATCTTTAAGAAAGGCTAGGAGAAAAAATTCTAAGAAATTAAATTTGAAAAAAGAATTCATGAATTATTTGGAGTTCGGGGGCTTACCTGGAATTCATGAGTTTGACTTGAATAGAGAGAATATCTATAAATTAATAAATGCTATTTTTAGTACTATAGTTTTAAAAGATTTAGTCGCTAGATATGAAATTAGAAATGTAAGAGTGCTTGAAAACATTTATAGCTTTATCTTTGATAATATCGCGAAAATTTTTTCAGCAAAAAAAATAGCAGATTATTATAAATCACAAAACATAAAAGTTAGTGTAGATACGGTTCTTAGTTATATTTCACATTTAGAAGCGGCTATGCTCTGTAAAAAAGTTCCTCGCTATGACCTAAAAGGGAAAAGACTTTTAGAGGTTCAGGAAAAGTATTTTATTAATGATATTGGTTTTAGAAATGCACTTTTAGGTTTTAACCTAAAAGATATTAATGCTCTATTAGAAAATGTAGTTTATCTTCATCTTAAAATGGCGGGTTATGAAGTTTATATAGGAAAGTATGATGATTATGAGATAGATTTTGTCGCTAAAAAAAGAGATGAGATAATCTATTATCAAGTCTGTTACTTGCTTAGTGATGAAACTGTGGTGGAAAGAGAGTTTAGACCGCTTCTTAAACTAGAAGATGCTCATCCTAAGTATGTTTTGAGTATGGATGAATCCTGGGATGATAATTATATGGGCGTGAAGAGGGTTAATGTTATTGATTTTCTTTGTGGGGTTTTTTAAAAAATAATCTGATATCTAGTATCAGAACCAGCTCCTAGCTTTTGAATAAACTTTGAAGCTATCTAGTACTCTGATAGCAGAATTACTTAATTTTTGTAATTTTTGATATTTTGAGCGATAGAAATAAATATCTTCAATAGAATGTTTAAGAACCTTTATAAAGAACCAGTGTAAGGAATCTAAATTGTATTCTTTAGGCTCTGGATGAAACTTTCCTTCAGAAGATTGTTGTAAGACTTTATAGTATTGAATTTTGTTCTTTTCAATTTGTCTATCAATAGATATATAACTTGCTACTACTTTAGGAGAAATGACTTTATTTTCTAATTTTTTATACTGACCAGCATAAAAATCAGCTTTAGGGTAATACTGTAATAGTTGATGATGTAATCCTCTAAGTACAGTTTCTGTAAGTGGACTAAATTCTTG
>CALBDR010000231.1 GCA_937927525.1 uncultured Candidatus Melainabacteria bacterium | reverse complement strand
GCCATGTTGATTTATATATTCACATATTAGTAATTATTTTTATAGATTAAATGTACTAAGTTTTAGTGTTTGGGTTCTGAGTCCAAAAAGCTGCAGCTTGTAAAAGTTTAGTGCTAGCAGAACTAGGACGTGTCAATGCGAGGTTAATTATATTAAGTGGCTCAATTTGTTTGGATTGAACTTCTTCGGGATTGCCTGTTTTAATTATTGGTTCTGGTGCATTACTGCTTCCTACACCCCCGATTTGTGAGAGCATCGACTCAGCTACTATTAATTTTTCTAACTTACCTTTCATAAAATTTTTTCCTCCGAAATTTTTATATATCTATATAAAGAGTGGCTATGATATTTTTTGACATAAATTTTGAATTTTTTTTTCAAATTTTTACTACTTTCGTTCCAGGATAATAAAAATCAAGGATATCTATATATGTTTTACCCATTTCTGCTAGTTTTTTTGCACCGTATTGTGACATACCTATTCCATGTCCAAAACCATGACCATTAAACAAGTAATAATCTTCATCCAAATTAACATCAAATTGGGTGCTAGGCAAGGATAACTTATGTCTAAGCTCCTCGCCGATAAGAGAAATATTCTGTCCGAGAATGAGTGTCTTAATATTTTTATCAGCAAGATCTTTGTTTGAAATGATTTTACTTATCGGACAGGTCTCTGATTTGATATCTTTGATATTGTTTAGACTTAATTTTGAATTAAAATCAGTTTTGGCGAATTTTCTTAGCCAATTTCTTAAGCCTGTATCTTCAGATACATTTTTTTTGTTAATTAAGTAATACCTTGGAGCTGTTCCCCAAGTATCTTCAGGCGTAGCTGTATAATTTCCAGAGCTACTACTATAGTAAGTTTCAGCAAGTAAATTATATCTATCAAGAACTACTGTATTTTTTGTTTGATCAACTAAGACTTTTGCAAATTGTGGTACTTTTGAAAAGCCTTTAAAGCTTTGATCGGCAACGGTAGATTTTAGATCATAATCTAAGTCTTTTGTAATCTCTAATTGCTTTAAAGCATAGGTTCTTGCACAAATAGCCTGAGCTTTAAGTGCTTCTTTATGCCATGAACTAGGCATTTCTGATACCATCACTGAGCTAAGGTAATCCTTTAATTTTATATGGTTATAAACTTCTAAAAATTTGTTTTTTTTAATATAAATCTGACCTTTAGTTTTGAATAATTCACAATGCTTATCGGGTGTACAAATTTTTAAATCCAATATTGTATTTTCATCATTATCACTAATTTTTAATTTAGATAGGTTTTTAATTTTATTAGCATTGTATTCATTCTTGTTAATATTTATTGTTTCTACATTCTCGGCTATTAAGACTCTTAATAATACTGTTTCATCGACATCTTTTAAACTAGCTATAGCACAGCTAGAGAAGTGAAAACTCAAAATTGCGCAAAACAACAAGTGCAAGAAAAAACTCTGCATATAATGATATTATCAGGATTGTGCAAGAAACTGAAATTAGACCGAGTTATATTTATGGACCAGTGGTTTCTTGGAGAACAGGGACCTCTTTAGGTATTGACCCTATAGGTCCAGAAAGTACGTGCAGTTTTAATTGCTCTTATTGTCAGTTAGGTAAAATTCAGAATATTACTAGAGAGAGAAAAGTTTATGTTCCTACTGAAGATATAATGAAAGATCTTGATTCTGCTTATCAGCAAAATGATTTTAACGTTAATGATCTTGATGTAATTACTTTTGCTGGTTCAGGTGAGCCTACTTTAGCAGCTAATTTAGGCGAAATAGCAGTGGAAATAAAGAAGTGGCTTAATGAGAAAAACCTTAAAATTCCATTATCGATATTAACTAATGCTACAACTCTAAATGATAAAAATGTCATAAGCGCGCTTAATTACTTTGATTTAATTTCATTGAAGTTAGATGCTGTCGATGAAATCAGTCTTAAAAGTATTAATCAAGCTGAAGCAAGCTTAAGCATTGAAGGAATTAAGTCAGGTATAAAGAACTTGAAGTCGGTTTCTGGAAGCAACTTACAGTTACAGATTATGTTTTTACCTAAATTTGCTAAGGATGAATCTTATCTGTTAAAAATGGCTGAAACTATTGCTGAGTTAGGTATTAGGAAGATCCAAATCAATACTCCTAACCGTGCTAAACCTAAATCTGGTTCTGAGTATTGGTTAGAAACTAGAGGAAACCATTATAGCGAAGCTAGCAAAGCTGATATTGATGAATCTAAAAGAGAATATATTGAGCTTCCAGTAATTTCTAAAGAAGATGCATTCTATATTGAAGAGTTTTTACAGTCCAGAGTAAAAGATAAAATTGGTGAACTTGCCGTTATCAATGTTTATAAAAAGTAACACTAATGGCATTCTATTCCATAGTAAATATATCTAAAGAAGAGTACGAGGAAGATAAATCTTTATATAAATCTATCATTGAGGATTATAAATCAGTGCAAGAAAATGAAGGTATTTATCTTGAATTGAGTTTGAGTTCATATGCATTAAAGGAGAATCTTTCTTTATTTAAAGGCATTAAAAATTTAAGTATAGGTTCTGTGTATAAAGAAAAACATTTAGATACTTTAGTTAAACTTAATGAACTTGGCTTTTTTAATATAAAAACTAAAAAAACAGAAGTTTTTTGCCCTGTAGCTAGTGATAGTTTTCTTAAATTAATTGAATATGATAAATATAAAGAATTTGATTTTATAATTCCTGTCTATAATAGCGAAGATTTAGATAGAGTTTATACAGGCAAGTATAAGAAAATCAAAATTTTTCCTTTCATTGTCAGTGATATAGCTTCATTAATTAAAGTACTAAGGGCACCTTTCCCAGATTTAAAAGAAAAAATTTTAAGTCCTAATGAAGACGGCTATTTACCTTACTGCCTATCTGAATTAATAAGTTTTATAGAATCAAGCGAAGATAAATTTAATAGAATAAATTTCAAAAGGCTTATCGGCGTAGATTCTAGTTATATTATTGATTCAATTCTAGCTTTTGATAATGATATCGAACTTTATATTGCCGGCTTTGCCGGCTTATCATTAAGCGAGATAAAAGCAAAGATAGAAAATATCAAAGCTGCTAAAATTTCAATTGCAACAAGAAACCATGACTTTAAATCAATCAAAAAACTTTTTTAATATAGTTCTTTATAATCCCGAGATTCCTCAAAACTCTGGAAATATAGCTCGAATGTGTGTAGCTAATGACTTACATTTACACTTTATCGAACCACTTGGCTTTGAAATAAACGATAAATACCTAAAAAGGTCAGCTATGGACTACTGGGAAGATCTTAAATTTACAATTCATAAAAACTGGGAAGAATTTCTATCTAAAGAAGGTTTTCCATCTTTAGATAATAATAATCACGAAGCAAGCAAACAGTGTAAAAACATAAAAGGAAACAGTATATATTTTCTCAGTAGTAAAGTAAAGAAGTCATTTTGGGATATAAGTTATAAAACAGGAGACTATTTAGTTTTCGGATCAGAGGGAAGTGGCTTACCTAAAACATTTAACACAATATACGCTGAGAATTTTTTAACAGTACCTATGAGCTCTGGAAAGGCTAGATGTTTAAATTTAGCGAGTACTACTCAGACAGTTTACTATGAAGCTTATCGGCAAACTCATTTAGTAACAGACTAAAATTTATTGAAAACTATGAGTTTACATTAAAAAGGCCCCGCCTAGCGGGGCTAAATATTTAAATTAAGTCAGCAAGCTTAATTATCTACCTGTAATGCTTCAGGTTCAATTAAACCATAATCACCGTCTTCTCTTTTATAAACTACAGCGATCTTATTAGAATAAATGTTTAAGAACATATAGAAGTTATGACCACAGTCAGCTAAACACTCAACAGCGTCTTGAGGGTCCATAGGCTCCATTTTAAATCTCTTAGTCTTAATAATAGTAGGTTCAGCGTAGTCTTTTACATCTTCAGCAATTTCTTCTGGAACTTCATAAGCAGATGTATCTAAATCTTCCTCGAAACCAAAAGTTTTAATGCTTTTACCTCTATGGATTCTATTATAAATTCTAGTTTTAAACTTACGTAACTGTCTTTCTAATTTATCGATAACAGTATCAATAGCAGCATATACAGTAGCTTCTTGTGAATGTGAACGAATCACGTGTCCACCTTTAAGGTTTATAGTTATCTCTGCTTTCTGATCATTACTCTTATGATTATTATTCTTAACTACACTCAGAACAACTTTAATCTGGTGGTTTTGAATCAAAGTATCAAAATGATTATGAACTCTTTCTAATTTAGATTCAGCGTACTCCTTAATTGCAGGAGTAATGTCAATATTACTAGTTTCAATTAGTGTCGGGGCGGTTATATTCATGCCATAATTATAACATTGATGGACTTATCTAAACCCAGTAAAAAAATAAAATTAGGCTTTACACTAGGAGATTTAGCGGGTATAGGTCCTGAGATTTTCACGAAATTCTCTCGGGAATTAGAATCTAAAGAATACAAGGATTCACTAGAAATCATTCTTATTGATGATTTGTTAAATGTTGAGATAACTAAGAGTTTAGTAAAAAAAGGTGAAGCATCTGAATTGTCAGGCAAACACGCTATCGCCACCTTAAAGAAAGCCAATTCCATGGCAATAAATCAAGAGATAGATTATTTAATTACTGGACCTTTAGCTAAAGAATCATTATCCTTGGCTGGCGAGGAATCAAACGGTCAAACAGAATTTCTAGCAAAAGAAAACGGATTAAGTAAAGAAGAAGTAGAAATGTTCTTTATCTGTGAAGACTTTAGAACTGTTCTAGCTACAAGGCATATAGCGATTAAAGATGTAGCTAATGAATTTATTAGTAAATTTAAAAGTACTGTAAGAAACTCTCATAGAGCTATGAAGGAAATTTTCAAGATCAATAAACCTAAAATAGCTATTTCAGGTCTAAATCCACATTGTGGAGAGAACGGTCTTATCGGCACAGAGGAGCAAAGCTTTTTAATAAAAGCTATTTCTGACTTAAAAAAAGAACTTAACTTAGTAACCATCACAGAACCTTTAGCTGCTGATTCATTATTCGCTCAAGCAGGGCAAAACTTCATTAATAAAAAGAAACAAGAATATGATTTATACATAGCAGCGTATCACGACCAGGCTTTACCAGTAATTAAAGCTGTGGCTGGCTTTAATGCAGTTAACTTAACAGCGGGCTTACCATATATCAGAGTAAGTGTAGACCACGGT
>CALBDR010000230.1 GCA_937927525.1 uncultured Candidatus Melainabacteria bacterium | reverse complement strand
CCTTAATAGCTGACATACCCTTATCAAAATCTACTGCATTGTTTTTAAGCATTGCAGCGTTTTCTTGTACTTTTTTCCATGCATACTCAAGTTGAGCAGCAATATCAAAATTATTTGTATCTTCGTGAATAAATTTACTGTGTCTTCTTGAGAAAGAAAATTCTCTCGAAAATCCTACCATACCGTTAGCACATACAAGTCTTTCAAAATCAACATGAAATGTAAGTGATTTTGAACCATCTACTGAGTTATACCCAACAAGTCTAGTTCTTAGTGAATCACCTTCACCTACTTCAACATTGTAACTTTCAGGTAATAAATAAGAAACTTTCATAAATCCATCGTTTGAATAAAAGTTTACATCACCTTTAGCTTCTGGACAAAGGTTAGTAGCAGCTTTTTCAATGATTTCATAAGCTTCTTCGTGATTAAAAATAGTATATCTGCTAGACATGATAGCATTTACTTTTTCAGTTTCAGTATTTGTAATTGCAGAAAAACCTTCAATTGGATTTCCCTGCGCATCATAAATTACTTTCTTTTCAAATGAAGGGAAAGCGATTTCTTGAGCTGAAGTTTCTTGAATGTTGTTTACAATTGATAATGTCATAATTTCTCCTTTTGGTTAGTTTCTATATATAAATATACAGGAAAAATTAAATATTGCAAGCTTTTTATTGGTTTTCTTCAATAAAAGTTTTGCGAATTTCAAAAAGACTTTCACCATCGCTGTCTAAGTACCCATCACCATATCTATCCCATACAACTCTCTGCTCTATATCATTATTTTTACTAAGTTTTTTATTATCTTTAATACGTTTAATTACTTCTTTAAGTGGCTGATTTAAGCACACAGTAGCTAAAATAGTCTCTTTAAGCTCATCAATAGAAAAATTATCAGTAGCCTTTAGGATATCCTCAATAGACCCTTCAGCCTCAGTATTAGCCAGTTTGGTCTGTAAATAGAACTCCCTAGCAGCCTTGTCAGGAAATGGAATCTCAGTTACTGTAGAGAAACGCCCTGGTCTAATAATACGAGATGGTACTTTCTCAATATAATTTGTTGTAGCCATATAGATGACATTATTTTTTTGAATTTCACCGTCTAGTAAAGATAAAAGCTCTGATTCATATCTATTTAGTAATTGGTCAAGTTCTTCAAAAATAACCATAGTTTTTTGATTAGGTTGTAGATCTTCAAGCTGTTCAAAAGCTCTTTCTAGAAAATTTGGGTTTGGATTAAATAGTACAACACCGCCCATTTTAACTACTTCTTGAGCAATACGGTTAATAATAACTGTTTTACCAGTACCAGGCTTTCCGTATAAAAGAGCACTTCTTTTATATAAATATCCATATTCTTCAAATTTATTTCTTGTTTCAGGTAGTAGAAAATATTCAAGTTCACCTACAATATTTTGAAACTCTTTACTAGGTAGGTCAATAATTTGATCGCAGGTTGAATTAATATCACAGAAATATAAATTCCCATTATTATCTTTGACTAAATTGTATACCCC
>CALBDR010000229.1 GCA_937927525.1 uncultured Candidatus Melainabacteria bacterium | reverse complement strand
GTAAGGATCCTGATAAGGTTGCTTACAAAGTGGGTCATACTAAGTGGCCCAATCCTCTTAAAAGATTCCGAGATGAACACTTCGTTGCTTTTGATATCGAGCCCCTTGGCAATATCATTATCAACGATAAGGATCCTGTAGTTGCTCGTAACTATTGTAAGATTGTTGAGGAATGTTTTAAGGTAATGTATCCCAAGAATTTCATCCTCGAGGAACACTTTGATTATCCCAAAGGTAAGTTTGATAACTTCTCTGGGATTACTGAGATGTTTATTTTGAATGAGCATCAGACAGAACAACAATTAGTAGATGATTTTCAAAAGGTTAGGGCAGCAGCATGGAAGGCTTTGAAGCGATGAGGAAACATATCTGGGTAACATTTCAGAAAGAAGGTATTCACAAGTATCCTGCTGCCTTAGAAGATCCTAAGTTGGCAGATGTATCTTTCTTGGGATATCCACATCGTCATATGTTTCACTTCCGAGTAGAAGTAGAAGTATTTCATGACGATCGAGATATTGAGTTTATCTTGTTTAAGCGAGAACTCGAATCCCTCTATGACGAAAAGACTCTCGAACTTGACTATAAGTCCTGTGAAATGATCTCCGATGATCTTTACAATTACATTTCAAATAAATATCCCAATAGGGATGTTATCATTGAAGTAAGTGAAGACAACGAAAACGGTAGCCGGGCCTACTATCCAAAAGGAGAATGAAATGCCAATCTTTGGACGTCGTGGTAAATATCAAGGAGACATTAAGAACGACTTTCTTAACTCGTCAAACATTCAAACGTTGAAATCCAACGCTGGCAATCTTTACGATCAGCTTAGTGCTTTGGACATAAGACGTAATCATCAGATCGCAGCTGACATTAGTTCTAAAGCAGCTACAGAATTTAGATCGATCATGTCAACAATGGAAAAACTCTATGACAGTATCGATTCTCTTGATAGAGAAATGCAGATGCAAACAGAGTCTGTTGAGTTTGAGGATAATGAGAACTTCTTAATGGAAATGGACTATACCAAGATGGCTGCTGCTCATGTTCGTCGTAACTATAAGAAAGGCGATCAAATTTCTTATGTTGACGCAAGAGACCAAGAGACGTATACTCATACATTCAAAGGCTTAATGAGCAGAGGTGGTCGTCCTTATGCCAAGGTTGAAACTGGTAAAGAGATGGTCCTCCTTCCTATGCATCAGTTGGTGATTGATGTAGACTTACCAATGTAAAGGTTAAAATGAAATATATTGATTTTTGTCACATTGCTCCTACGGGGCATCTTGATTTAGTTCAGAACCGAAACACTCACCTCGTCCTAGCTCACCTCATCGAGCAGGACGAGGAATATACAAACTTCTACAAAAAAGAAAAAGACAATGGTGCTACGATCATCATGGACAACTCTGCTTTCGAGATGTATAAGCAGGGCAAGCCCATGTATGATTCTGCTAAGCTGATTGAGATGGGTAAGCGTGTTAACGCTGACTATATTGCTCTCTCGGATTATCCGGATGCACATTCTTCTCAAACTATCTTGG
>CALBDR010000228.1 GCA_937927525.1 uncultured Candidatus Melainabacteria bacterium | reverse complement strand
TGAGCTTTTGAATAATTTCAATTCATTGAAATTATATTATGCGTTCGAACTGGCTGCCGCCCCGAAAGCAAGATTCTTATTACCTTATTGTTAGGAAAACTTTGGAGGTTTACTATATCTTAAATGCTAAAATCTATTTTTGGTGTCTAGATCTGAAACTACTTTAGCTGGAATTACTATGAAAAATCCGATTATGCCTGCTTCAGGTTGCTTTGGTTTCGGGAAAGAGTATGCTAAATTTTATGATCTTTCACTTTTAGGTGGCATAGCTATTAAAGCTACTAGTTTAGAGCCTCGTGATGGTAACTTGACTCCTAGAGTCGCGGAGACTCATGCAGGTATGCTTAATTCTATCGGTTTACAGAATCCAGGTGTCGAAAAGGTTATAGAAGATGAACTAGAGTTTCTATCTAAATATGATACTAAGATCTTCGCTAATGTTGCGGGACATACTTTAGAAGATTATGTAATTACTTGTAAAAGGCTTGCAGAGTCAGGGAAAGTTAATGCAATTGAACTTAATGTTTCATGCCCTAATGTAAAAGATGGTATTCAATTCGGTTCTGATGAAGAATCTTTAGAAAGATTAACTAATGCTGTTAAAAATGTTATCAATATTCCATTATTTGTAAAGCTTTCACCGAATGTGACGGATATTGTAAGTATGGCTAAAGCTTGTGAACGTGGAGGTGCTGATGGTCTTGCACTAATTAATACTCTTTTAGGTATGAGAATTGATCTTATAACAAAAAAGCCTGTACTTGCTAGAGGCTCAGGCGGTTTATCAGGTCCAGCTATTAAGCCTGTTGCAATTAGAATGGTTTATGAAGTTTCCAAAGCGGTAAACTTACCTATAGTCGGCATGGGTGGTATTCAATCTTTAGATGATATTTTAGAATTTTTATATGCTGGAGCAAGTGCTGTAGCGATAGGTACTGCTAATTTTATAGAACCTACTGTCGCACCTGATTTAATAGCTCAGTTAGATAAGTACCTACAAGACCATGACATTAACTCTGTTTCTGAGTTGGTAGGTTTTGCTCATGAAAAGGAAAAGGTATCATGAACATTGCTTTAGATATTAAATCACTTAATGCACTTGAGAGAACCATTATTGCTCTTGATTTTCAGGATTCTGAGACAGTTAAAACTTTTCTTAAAAAAGTATCAGATTGTGATTTAAAGCCTAATTATGTAAAAGTTGGCTTGGAACTTTTTTATAGTGAAGGTCCTGATATTATTAGTTTAATTAAAGACTTAGGATTTAAAATTTTTCTAGATCTTAAAATTTTTGATATTCCTAATACTGTTGTAGGAGCGATTAAGAGTATCGCAAAATTAGGTGTTGATATAACTAATGTTCATGCTCTTGGTTCTGTAGAAATGATGAAAAAAGCTAATGAGACTTTAAAGGAATACTCTCCTGAGTCATTATTAATAGCAGTTACTATTCTTACTAGTGTTGATCAGACCACTTTAAATAAAGATCTTTTAATTGATAGAGATTTAGAGAATGCTGTGACTGAGCTTGCTGATAAGTCAAAAATCGCTGGATTAGACGGTATAGTCTGTTCTGCATTAGAAGCTGAACTAATTAAAAGTAAATGCAGTGAAGAGTTTTTAACAGTATGTCCTGGTATTCGCTTTGCTGAAAATAGTAATGATGATCAGAAAAGAGTAATGACTCCAGAAAAAGCTATAGCTTCTGGAGTGGATTATTTAGTCATGGGTAGAGCTATTACTAAAGCTACTGATTTAAGTTCAGTGTTTCAACGTTTAGCTGTATAATATTTTGAAGATGCGCAAAATCTTACCTTATCTATTATTTGTTTCGATATCTGCGTTACTAGGTTTTTCTTATTATACTTACACACTTTTTAATATTGGTAATGAGCCAGCTGCTAATAGTTACGATAAGTTTGCAACTCATAATATTGATGAAATTATATCTTCTGAAGAACTCTCAGAAAAAGAAAAGCTTTCTGAGCTTTTAAATATTAAGTTTAGTTCTAAGTTACTTGAAAACAGAAGGAAATATTTAATTTCTAGAATAGCAAAAGCTATGGATGAGGACGCATTAGCTTTTATATATTCGTATCAGATTGACTATGATTATTTAACTAACTATTCTAAGAAAGTTTTAATTGATCATGCAAGTTATATTGGTTATGAAGCTATAATCGTAGATGTTTTAAAGAAAATTTTAGAGTTTCGTGAAGACGAGCCTAGCTTTTTTTACGCTTTAGCTAAATCTTATGCCCGTCAAAATCTTAAAACTCAGGCTCATGAACTCTTTACTGAGATTCAGAAAAAATTTTCATACACTGAATATTCTTTAGGGGCTGAATTCTATTTAGCTAACTTAGAATCAGATTCTATAAAGCGCAAAGAAAGATTTGCACATTACTTAAAAGAAAGCCCAGGAGGAAATTTGGCTCCACTTATTTTAGCTCAAATTGCTGGTAATGATGAATATAAGTTTCTGAATAATGACATAGCAATGGTTTACTTTAATTTAGAAGATTATCGTAATGCAATCAAGTACTTCGACACTTCTAGTGATACTTTTAGTGAAAGACATTATGCGGCTTACGCTAAAACCCTTGCTATGAATAAAGAAAATCTGCAATCTAAAAACTTTTTGATTGAAAAGATACAATCCACTACTGATAGAAAACTTGCTTCTAAACTTTTAAATGCTGTTTTAACTTTAGGAAATAATAATAGTGATTTATATGTATTAAGGTCACTTTTGCCAAATGCTCCTGCAATAGAAGATGAAATTTTATGGCACATAGCAGAAATCACTAAATCTAAATTTGATTATCAAGCTGTTTATCAAAAATTCCCTAATAGCCTTTATGCTGCTGAAAGTATGTCTCGAGTTTTTTGGATGGAATATAAACGTAAGTCTTTTCATTTAGCTAAGTCTATATTTGAAAATCACTGGAAGTCTTATCCAGAAACAAGGTCTCACCCTTTTGTTGCTTTTTGGATGGCTAAGTTTTACCTAAATAGAAATGATACTGAGAATGCAAGAACAGTATTAAATAACTTAATTTCTGCTCACCCACTTGATTATTATAGTTACAGGGCAAAAGAAATTCTTCAGCATATGAAAATTAACCCTAAGTATATTTGGTTTGAATTAATGCCGAAATCTAAAATTGTTCATATCCCAGATTGGGAGAGACCTGAGCTGTTTACGGAAAAAGATATTGAGGATTTATATGGTGAGGATATTAAAGAATTGTTTATAACTAAGAGTTATGACTATATTTTATCGATAGATAAATTAAAAGAAAATTCGTTCGACAAGAGGTTTTTGACTTATATTCATTCTTTAGCCAAGAATAATTTAAAATCGATTCGTTTCGCTCAGCAGATTATTGAAGATAGTTTTGACTTTAATAACAAAGAGGAGCATCAACTTTTTCAGTTTGCATACCCTTTAGCTTATTCTGGAATTGTTTCTTCAAATATTGGAGGAAGTTCTAAGTTAGATCCTTTTATAGTTCATGCACTTATAAAGCAAGAGTCGACTTATCAGGCTGATATAGTTAGTAAAGTTGGTGCTATAGGCTTAATGCAATTAATGCCATATACAGCAAAGGATATTGCTCGTGTCCTTAATATCTCAAGCTTACGATTAGAAGATATTTTCATACCTGAAATTAATATTAAATTAGGTGTAAGGTATATGGAAGAAGTATTTAGAAGCTTTAATGGTAATATGATCTTTGCTATAGCTTCTTATAATGCTGGTCCACAGAGAATAAAACAGTGGGAGAAAAAGTATGATTTTACAAAAGATCCAGATTTGTTTGTTGAAAGTATTCCATATGAGGAAACTAAGAACTATGTAAAAAAAGTTTTACAGAATTACTGGGTTTATAGAGATTTATATAGTTGATTTGATTTCATCTAACTTTCTTTTCTTGGAAGTTTGAGATCTATATCATCTAATTCTAAAATTTGATCAATGGTTCCTTGGTCACCAGTATCTATTGCTTCACCTATCTCTTCGCCCATTCTTGTATTAGAAATATTTTTAGCTAAAGTATTTTGATCATTTTTATCTGTGCTAGTTTTACCCTGTTCAAACTCACTAACTTCTTGTAAGTGTTCTAATTGTAATTCCTCATTTACATCTTGCTTAATGGTTACATTATTAAGTATTTGTGCATTTCCTGCAGTTCCTTCTAAATTATCTACTTTATTATCAAACTCTTCTATTTTAGATTCCATTGCTTGGATTTCAACTCCAAGAGAATTGATATATACCTCTAGGGCAGCTTTCTCTGCGAGGTCTGGATTTTCAGCTATAGTTTCCTCAATATATTCTTCATAGACAAATGTATTCTCAGCTAAGTTACTATTTTCACTCAAATCTTGACCATCTCTTTGACTTGTATATAATGCTCTACCGGTATCAAGATCTACATTAAATGAACCAGTATCTAGCCTCATAGCAACGAACATTTCATGGTTAACGGCTTGTACTTGTTCATTGATCCGTGCATTTCCATCTGCTACAGATTTTTCTGTAACTATGCTGATAAATTCTTTATGGTCACCTACTCCATCATAAAGACTGTTGCTAATAGCTTCCATTACTTGTTTTTCACTTTCTAGATTACCTATCTGGGCAATTAAAGTTGTACTTTTATCTTTGAGTTGAGAGATTTGTATAATTTTGTCACTTTCTTCTACAGTTTTCGAGTCTGAGCTAACCTTATCTAAATCTTCATCTTTACTTTTATGAGTTCCAGCACTACCAATCCTTGAATTAATTATAGAATTAGCTATACTTGATTTCATTTCAGAATTCATAAATCTCTCCCATACTGTATATACTCAATCTTTGTTAAGTTGAGGTTAACTTTGAAGAAGTTTTTCGAGCTTTGCAGCTCTTGAAGCTTTTAGATATATTATTTTAGCTACAGAATTATTAGTAAACAGTTTTTTTAACTCTTGGTAAGAAATTTCTTTTAAGTTTGTGATTGTTTCTAAATTTAATTTATCTAAAAATATCTTATTTTTTTCCTCATTAGATTTTCCGGAAAGATTTAAAAATTCAAGGTTCTTTTCTTTATCTTCAGATATTTTTTCTATTGCTATATAAGCATTATTTACTAGATCTGGGTCATTTTCTAAAATTTCTGCACTGATAATTAATTTATTTGATTCTGGAAACTCTTTACAAAGTGCATTTACTCCTAATAATAAGGTTTCAGGACTAGCATTATAGCTTTCATCTATATAAATATTACTGTTTGCATCTATATAAACCTGTCCCCTACCTTTAATCGGAGCTAAGTTTTCAAGGATTTTTTTTGAATAATCTCTACCTATTCCTAAAAGCTCAGATACTTTAATTGCTGCATTTGCAGATGAATTGATACCATCATTTGAAAGCATATTAAGTGAAATTTTTTCACTATTATTAAATGGGATACATTTGATTTTTTGAAAAACTTCTTTGAAGTTTTTATCAGAATTAAGTTTTTCAAAATGCTTAGTATCAACTAAAAGTAATTTTTCTTGATCTTTAGAGTAGTTTCCTTGTTTATATTCTCTTGCATATTTAATTATTTCTAATTTAGCTTTTCTTATATTTTCTTGTGAACCAAGTAGTTCTATGTGAGCAGTCCCTATATTCGTAATTATGCAAATATTAGGTTCAGCTATAGCTGAAAGATCTTCTATTTGCCCTAAGCCACGCATACCCATCTCTAGAATCAATATTTCAGTATCTTCTGGCATGGAAAGTATGGTTTTAGGAACACCGATTTCATTATTGAAGTTAGCTTCACTGTAATGGATTTTATATTTAGTTTTTAAAATACTTGCAAGCATTTCTTTTACTGTGGTTTTTCCGTTACTTCCGGTGATTGCGATAGTAAGAGGATTAATTTCTCTTTTGTAGTTTCGAGCTAAATCCTGATATTTCTTTAGTGTATTTTCAACTTCTTCAATTTTTTCTTTATTAGTTTCTAAAATTTCAATATTTTTTTTATCTTTTAAATTGTTAGTAAATTTTTCCAGTAGTTTTTCATAAGGAATTTGTGAAAATACTTTAACAGCACCTTTTTCAAGAGATTCTGGGATGAAATCGTGTCCATCAAACTTTTCACCCACTAAAGGTATATAAATGGAATTTTTCTCGATAGTTCTTGAGTCAGTGCTGATTTCTAAAGCTTTCATTATGATTTTGTTTTCTATCATCAAAAGATACCATGACTTGTCTAGTTTGTTGTAAAATAATCTAAGTTCTGAGCGTTCAGATCCCTCACTTGCCCAAGTGGCGGAATTGGTAGACGCAACAGACTTAAAATCTGTTGTCCTTCGGGACGTGCCGGTTCAAGTCCGGCCTTGGGTACCATTAAAAAACCTCCACTGTAGTGGAGGTTTTTTTTTTGCTTAGTTTTAATCATAATTTTGTATAACCCTATTTTCTCATATGTTTTATAATATAAAGCTGATTATGACTGATATATTAGGAAAAAGAGTTACAGTTGAACAGGTTGAGGAGAGTAATGAGTTAGCTCCTAAATTTGATGAGCACGGTTTAATTCCTGTCGTGACTACTGAATATCAATCAGGCTTGCTTTTAATGCAAGGTTATATGAATGAAGAAGCTTTAAGAAAGTCTATCGAATTAGGTGAAGCAGTTTATTTTTCTAGAAGCCGCCAAATAGTCTGGCACAAAGGTGCTACTAGTGGCTTAGTACAAAAGATTAAAGAATTTTATATTGATGATGACCAGGATTGTGTCTGGTTAAGAGTAGAAGTTACAGGTAATGGAGCTAGCTGCCACGTAGGTTATAAGTCTTGCTTCTATAGAACTATTCCATTTGGTGAAGATGCTGAGAAAGCAGAGAATCAAACTGAAAATGGTTTAAAGCTGACATATACAGAATTCGAGAAAACCTTTGACCCTAAAGAAGTTTATGGTGATGCACCAAACCCAACTAAACTTTAAGAATTGTTAATCGTTTATAGTTTCTTGAAGCTACCCGGCATCGTAATTAAAACTTACTGCTGAAAAAGCAGGATTATTTATAATAGAAAATAAAGCTACTAAACAGATGAAAATTCTAAGCATGATTTGGATTTTATCATCTTCTATGTATAAGTCTTCTAAATGCACTAATTTCACTGTAAAATCATAACTATGAAATCCTTCTCTATTTTTGATTTAGAGCGCAAAGATATTTATAGTTTAATGATTTCTTTAATAGCGCCTAAAGACGACGGAACTTTAAAAGATACTGTTAGAAATCTTTTAGAGACTAGGAATTGCGTAGTTAACTTCGTAACTGATGAGATATTAAAAGCTATGAAGATTACAGCAAAAGAATTTGAGCATAGTATTGATGAATTCAATGAAGCTAAATTAACTAAAATTCCTTCTGAACTGATTAAAGCCAAGAGAGTAAAAGAATCTATAGCTCAGTTTGAGTGTGAACTAATTGATTTAGTCAATGTTTCTGATCGTTTAGAGTCTTTAATTGAGCATAGTATATTTGGTTTTAATACTGAATTACAGCCAGGCTCCGGTAATTTAGCTGTTTGTAAAATCCTTAAAGTTCATTTTACAGATAGTTTGTTAAGAGAGGGGACTAATAATAAAATTGATGTAAAAAAATATCATCCAATTGCAAGACTTGGTGCTAAATTTTATACTAAAGTGTCAGATAAAAGTATTTTTATGTAGGGTTTTGGCTTATTGCGTAACCAATTTATTACTATTATCAATCGCAAACTGATACATTTTATTCATGTAATCACTAAGCATTCTATCAGTACTAAACTCTTTACAAGTATGAAGTATTGAAGCTCTCATCTTCTTCAACCATTCTTCAGAGTAACCTTCAGGTCCTTTATTATAGAACTGAGGGATTACTTCTTCTTGGAGTAGTTTGTAAATAGACTGACACTCTTCCCAGCACATAGCACCATAATCTGGATTATGGGAAGGAGGAATTGACCAACCGATTTCAGATCTGTAACCTTCATGCCACCAACCATCTGGAAGTGAAAGATTAAGAACACCATTGGCTGCGGCTTTCATCCCACTAGTACCACAAGCTTCTTTTCTCATTACTGGATTATTTAACCAAACATCACAACCTTGAGTCATTAGACGCCCAGTGTGCATATTATAGTTCTCCAGTAGAATTACTCTACCTAAGAATCTCTCATCAAGAACATTTCTGTATATAGATTGAATAATCTCTTTTCCTCTACCATTGTTAGGGTGAGCCTTACCAGCGTAAACTAAAGTTACAGGTCTATCAGCATTCGCTATGATTTCTTGTAATTTTTCTAAGTCACTGAAGACTAATCCTGCTCTTTTATATTCAGCAAACCTTCTAGCGAAACCAACAAGTAAAGTATCTTCGCTTAATCCGTCAATGATTTGTTTGATTAGATCTAAGCTAACACCTTTTCTAGAGTAGTCATTTAGGATTTTAATTTTTAGGTATTCTATAAATTTGGATTTTTGTTCTTGGTGTTTATCCCAAATGATTTTATCTGAAATATTCTCCATCTCTTGAGAATAAATTTCTTTCATGGAATCACCAAGCCAACTACCCATATGAACTCCGTTTGTTACGTAACCTAAATGATCTGGTTGATCCTTAGGAAGTACATGTTTCCACATATCATATGCTACATCTCCATGAAGCTGAGCCACAGCATTACTCTTACATGAAATGTTAATTGCAAGTACTGTCATAGAGAAGACATTAGGATTCTGCTCATCTCTACCTAGTTCTAAGAATCTTTCGATAGGTACATTCATAGAGTGGAATGTATGTCCAAACATTTCGTGAATTAAACTTAAGTCAAAAGTCTCATTACCTGCTGGAACAGGAGTGTGAGTAGTGAATATCGTAGTAGCTCTCATTGCTTCAAAAGATTCTTGAAGATCTTGACCCTGTTGAGCCATTCTTCTGAATCTCTCAACTGCGATAAATGCACAATGTCCTTCGTTTAAGTGATAAACTGCTGGGTTAATATTCAAGATGTCTCTTAACAGTCTTACACCTGCTGTAGCTACAAGAATTTCCTGTCTAATTCTCATATGCTTATCACCAGCATATAGCTTAGCTGTTATAGCTCTATCTTCCCAAGAGTTTTCTTCGATATTAGTATCAAATAAGAATACAGGAGCTTTTCCTACCTGAAGAACTAAAACTCTAGTCCAAACAATATTATTAGGATACTCAACAGGAATTTTTACTTGATTACCATGCTCGTTAAGTAAAATCTTAACTGGCAAGTTTTTCCAATCTTGTTGAGGGTAGTGTTCTACTTGATAACCATCTGAGTTGATTTCTTGTGTAAAGTATCCTTCGTTATAGAATAAACCTACACCCACTAGGTTCATATCCATATCTGAAGCACCTTTCATATGATCACCTGATAGAATTCCTAGACCACCAGCGTAGATAGGGATACTTTCATGTAAACCATACTCCATAGAGAAGTAAGAAATAATAGGTCTATCAAAATCTATAAGTTCTTTATCGTTGATTTTACCCATGTACTTTTTAAAGTTAGAGTAAACTTTTTCGTAGCGTTCTATAAAGTCATTATTTTCAGCTAAATCAATGAGTTCATTATAAGGAATACTTTTAAGAACTTTCATTGGGCTATGATCAAAATACTCCCATAGAGTAGGATTCATTGATTCAAATAATGCTCTTGCCTCCTTATCCCAGCTAGACCAAACATTATATGCGAGCTCATTTAACCTTTCTAGCTTAGATGGTAAAGGTACATCTACTGAAAGTAAGTTAAAGCACATTTTCTTACCTTCACTAACAGTACAAAATTCAGCTTGTTTAAATGGATTCTGTATAAATTCATTTTGGCTAGAAACGAATCTAGCATATCCTTTAGCTCTTGCAATCTCATATGCTTTTCTATAGCCAGGAAAAATCTCAGACCAGTGGATTAGTTTAGCTAAATCATTAGAAAGTTTAATTGCTTCGTCTTTATTCTTATATCCTTCTAAAGCAAAATCCAGAAGAAGGTTGGTTAACGTATTACTAGTATCTTCAAAGGTTCTATTCTTTCTAGAAAGTACTTTTACTAATTTTGACCAGTTACCTTCTAGCGTGTGAATCCAGTGACCAAAGCCTGCAAGGTCCGAAGTCACAGTAGGAATACCTTTTATCGCACTTTCAAGTGGAGTATATCCCCATGGCTCATAGAATGAAGGGAATAGTGTTAAATCTGTGCAATCAAGTATCTGATCATAAGTTAAGTTAAATATTCCATCAGCGCCATCTAAGTACTGAGTTGAAAATATAGTTCTAACCTTAGATGATTTTCTATCTAATCCATGATATTTAACAGCATTGAGTATTTGATCATGATCTGCATTATGGATAGGTGAAATCGCAACCGGTCTATAGTCTGGATGATCAGACTTAGGGAACTCATAACTAGAATCTAATTTGGTATGATCAGCCGCTACTAAAAATAGCATTATTACAGGAGGATGATTGTCAGGTAGCTTAGAGTTTAATTTAGCTAAAGCATCTAAACACAAGTCGTATCCTTTGTTTTTAAATTCATATCTTCCTGAGCTTAACCAAATTTGGGTATTTTTAGGGAAAGTTTCACCTAAAAACTCAGAACATTTATCTAGTAATTGCTTTTTATGGATACCTTTGTTGTTAGTATCTACATCTTCTTTATTTAAGCCGTTGTATACAATTAAATCTGGTTTTGCATTTAAAACATGAAAAGCTTCTCTACCAGTAAACTCACTTACAGTTGTGAAACAGTCAGCGTTTCTTGCAGCTATAGCCTCAAGTGAATGTTTACTCTTAACTCCGTTTACATAAGCTTTATGGTCGATATTAGTACTTAATTCTAGTTCATGATAGTACATTGAATTGTTCTGAGCCATAGACCTACCTAAAACAGTAGCGTGAGTTGAGAATACGGTACCTACTTTAGGCATATTTTTCTTAAGATAAAGAACTCCAGCACCACAAATCCATTCATGGAAATGTGCTACAGCTGTATCTTGTGATTCAAGATTAGTTTTACAAATAACTTCAATTAGCTCCGCTGCTGTAGTTGAAAATAATGTCGGTTCAACATAGTCCCATGATCCTTCATAAGAGTCTAAACCGAATTCTTGCCAGAAAGTATGTAATAATCTTTCAACATCAAATCTTTCTTTAAAGCCACCAACTAAAAATGTTCTAGGAGCACCAGGTATTTTCCATTTACCAAATCTACATTTTAGGTTTGCTTCTTCCAGTGCATTTTTTAAGTTATAAAAAAATGGTTCATCTTTAATTTCTTCAAATTCATTATCATCACCAAGGTCTGGACCTATTACGATATAGTTATCTTGATAGACGCTCAATGCTTCTTGAGCTTTAGAG